>JAHELH010000084.1 GCA_024644285.1 Paracoccaceae bacterium
GGCGGCACCGGCGAGGCCTGGGGCGGGAAAACCGGCTGCGTTTCGCGCAGGCGCTTCACCTTCTCTATCTTCACGCGCAGATCGAACCAGGCGGCCTGGCCGGTCACCGGGTCGGAGTTCGACCAGCGCAGCCCGTCGCCCCTGGGCGGCAGCAATTCGTGGATGATGTGGTTCAAGAGGAAGCCCTTGGTGGCCTCTGGCGCGTCTGTGTCCAGCGCCCAGGCGCCCTTGCGCTTGCCGATCGCGTTCCAGGTCCAGACGGTGTTCTCGTTCAGCGCGGCCATGTGCGCCACCGGCACGGTGATCTCGCCATGCGGCGACGTTACCCGCGCCCAGTCGCCTTCCTTGAAGCCGTGCTGCTGCCAGAGCTTCGTCGGCACATAGAGCGGGTTGCGCCCGTGAATCTGCCGCAGCCAGGCGTTCTGCGAGCCCCAGGAATGGTACATCGCCATCGGGCGCTGGGTCAGGGCGTGCACCGGGTAGCCCTCGGGGTCAGCGTGGCCTTCCAATAGCGGCGGGTACCAGATCGGCAGCGGATCGAGGGTATGCTTGATCTGCTCACGCAGGTGGTCGGGCGGCTGGATCTGGCCGTGGCCCTCGGCGGCAAGCTGGAACTTGCGCATCGGCTCGACGTAGAGCTGGAACAGGTAGGGCTGGGCTGCGTCGAAGAGGCCGGTCTCGACCGCCCAGTCCTGGTAGGCCGTATTCCAGGGTTTGTAATACTGCGCCTCTTCGGGGATGTGCTTGATCCAGAAGCCGCCATTCTTGATGTAGCTCTCGATCTGCCCCTCGTTCGGCGCGCCGCGGCCGTCATTGCGCAGGCCCTTGTCGCCCATCCGCCAGCCGGCCAGCGGGCCGACCCCGGGGCGGCGTTCGTGGTGGATCATGTAGTCGGCGTAGTCGGCGTATTTCGGACCGCCGTCCTCGTTCACGAAGCCCGGCAGGTTCAGCCGCCCACCGAGGTCGCAGAGCACCGACTGGAAGCCGCGCACGTCGCGGTCAGGCTCGACCACCGGCCAGCGGATCGCATCCGCCGCGGCATCGGCCTCGCAGATCGGCCGATCCAGCAGCGAGATGCAGTCGTGGCGTTCCAGATAGGTCGTGTCGGGCAGGATCAGGTCGGCGAAGGCGACCATCTCGGAGGAATAGGCGTCGGAATAGATGATGTGCGGGATCAGGTAGTCGCCGGTGACGTCCTGCTCGGTCAGCATCTGCGCCACCTGCGCGGTGTTCATCGACGAGTTCCATGCCATGTTGGCCATGTAGAGGAACAGGGTGTCGATCTTGTAGGGATCGCCGGCATGGGCGTTGGAGATCACCATGTGCATCATGCCATGGGCGCTCATCGGGTTCTCCCAGGTGAAGGCCTTGTCGATGCGGGCCGGGCTGCCGTCCTCTTTCAGGCAAAGATCACGAGGGGCGTGCGGGAAGCCCAGATGCGGGCCGTCGAGCGGCGCGCCGGGGGTGACCTTGGAATGCGGGCGCGGATGGGCGCTGGCGGGTTTCGGATAGGGCGGCTTGAAGCGGAAGCCGCCGGGCACCTCGACGCTGCCCAGCAGGATCTGCAACAGATGCAGGGCGCGGCAGGTCTGGAAGCCGTTGGAATGCGCGCTGATGCCTCGCATGGCGTGGAAGCTGACCGGGCGGCCGGTCATGGTGTCGTGCTTGCGGCCGCGGAAATCGGTCCAGGGCCGGTCGAGTGTGATTTCCTCGTCAAAGGCGACGCGGGCCAGCTCGGCGGCGATCTTGCGGATGCGCTTGGCGGGAATGCCGGTGCGGTCCGCGACGGCGTCGGGGCTGTAGGCCTTTTCGAGGTATTTCTCAGCGATCAGCGTGAAGACCGAGACGTGGCTGATGCCGGCATGACGCCACTTGCCGGTCAGGTCGGGCTCGACCCCTTCGGCGTCGAAGGCGGTGCGCTTGCCGGTGCGGCGGTCGATCACCAGTTCGCGGCCCTCGTCGTCGCGCAGGAACAGGCCGTACTGGTCGGATTTCGGATCGCGGTTCACCAGCACCGGGGCGTTGGTATAGCGGGCAAGGTACGACAGGTCGATCTTGCCGGCGCGCAGCAACTCGTGGACCAGGGCGAGGATGAAGAGGCCGTCGGTGCCCGGCGTGATGCCGACCCATTCGTCGGCGATGGCGTTGTAGCCCGAGCGCACCGGGTTGACGCCGATCACGCGGGCCCCCCGTTCCTTCAGCTTGCCGAGGCCGATCTTGATCGGGTTGGAATCGTGGTCCTCGGCGACGCCGAAGATCATGAACAGCTTGGTGCGGTCCCAGTCGGGTTGGCCGAACTCCCAGAATGCGCCGCCCATGGTGTAGATGCCCGCAGTGGCCATGTTGACCGAGCAGAAGCCGCCATGCGCGGCGTAGTTCGGGGTGCCGAAGGCCTGCGCCCAGTACGAGGTGAAGCTTTGGCTTTGGTCGCGGCCGGTGAAGAAGGCGAGCTTTTCGGGGTTCTTGCGGCGGATCGGCTCCAGCCAGTCCACAGCGATCTTCAGCGCCTCGTCCCAGGTGATCTCCTGGAACTGGCCCGAGCCGCGCGGGCCCACGCGTTTCATCGGCGCGCGCAGGCGCGAGGGCGCGTTGTGCTGCATGATGCCGGCAGAGCCCTTGGCGCAAAGCACGCCGCGGTTCACCGGGTGGTCGCGGTTGCCCTCGATATAGGCGACCTTCAAATCGCCCTCGGCGTTCTTCTTCATGTGCACGTTGATGCCGCAGCGGCAGGCGCACATGTAGCAGGTGGTGCGGCGGATTTCGTCCGAGACCGGCGGTGACGTGTCGAGCGTTGGCTGGTGTGTCATGTCATGCCCCGGGGCCCCGCGCCCCCGCCTGTGCTAGCGCAAAATCCACCTGGGGTGCGACCGGTTTTTTCGCGCCGGGGCGACAGTCTGCCGCGCGGACCCTAGTTCGAGACGACCTGGGCCTGGCGCGCAAGGCCAAAGGCAGAGCCGATCAGGCCGAAGATGGTCTGCGCCTTGGTCACCGGGGATTCGGTCACCAGCACCACGTCCTTGTGCTGGATCTCGAAGCGCTTGGCGCTGAACAATCCGTCGGCGGTGGTCAGGTCGATGACGAAGACCACGTCGGTCCGCTGCGGTCCGTGGCTGGCATCGGGATCGATATGCGAGGGATCGTAGACCCGCAGGACAAGCACGCCCTTGGGATCGGCGCGGGTGTCGGTGATGCCGCCGACGATCGACACCGCTTCCAGCGCCGATATCTGGTCCTTGGAGAAGTAGATCAGGTCCTCTTCGCCGGTGGCGCCCAGCGCCTGGAAATAGCGGTCATCCTGTTCCACGATCACCTTGTCGCCGCCGCGCAGAACGGTGTCGAGCGCGGCGTCGGAATAAAGCTGTTCCAGCGACACGCGGTAGGTCTTGCCGCCGCGCATCAGCTTTACCTGCGGGTTGCGCATCGTCGGCGAAACACCGCCGCCCAGCGAGATCAGGTTCAGCACCGAGACGTTGCGGTCGGGCAGCGGGAAGGTTCCGGGGGCGCTGACCCCGCCGACCAGGCTGACCGACGAGCGCGCGCCGGCGGTATAGACCAGCTGGACCTGCGCCGAGGGCAGGATCTCGCCCATCTTGCGCTGGATCAGCCCGCGCGCGCCGTCCGGTGTCAAACCGGCGATGTGCACCTTGTCGAGATAGGGAATGAACACGGTGCCGCCATTGCCGACCTGGATATTGTTCATCTCGACCAGTTTCTGGCCCTCGCTGAGCAGCAGCGAGTTTTCCGAATTGTCCCAGATCACCATGTCGATGCGGTCGCCGGCGCTGATGACCGGGCTGGCCAATCCGCGCGGCTCGGCCAGCCAGTTGTGGTAGAGCACGGTGCGCGGCCAGCGCTGGAAATCGTCGACGGTGGTCCGAGTTACCGGGTAGACCGCGAAGGGTGCGTCCTCGGCGTCGGCGGCCTTGGTGACCTCTGACTGGAGGGCGGCGCCGCGGGGCAGGCTGCAGGCCGCCAGGAAGAGCAGAAGGACCAGAAATGTCGGTGTCGGACGCACGATTGTCACAGCCTCTCGTGTACTTCGCCGAATTCACTACAATATCCAGTACGATTTGGTAGCCCTAAATGCGGAGACGACCGAAAACAATTCGGCCCATGTGGCATGGTTTCGGGGAACGGGGACGCGGGTGGCGGGAAATTGCCGATGATGCGGACAGAAATGACAGGCGGAACGGGCGTGGCGGCCGGCCTTCGGCGAAACTCCGCGCCCGGGTCCAGGGGCCCGAGGACCGGTCCGGATCGCGGGAGTGCGGGTCTTTGACCTGGGGCAAGCGGCTGTTCGACCTGGTGCTGCTGGCGGTCCTGTCTGTCGTCTTCGTTCCGGTGGCGCTGATCGTCGCGGTCATTGTGTGGTGGCGTGATGGCTGGCCGGTGATTTACGTGTCCGAGCGGATGCGCAGCCCGACGCAGGCCTTCGGTCTTCTGAAGTTCCGCACCATGACCGCCGAGGCCGAGGACGGCGGCATCTCGGGCGGCCACAAGGCGGCGCGGATCACGCCGCTGGGCGCGATACTGCGTGCCGGCCGGATGGACGAGTTGCCGCAGCTTTGGAACGTGCTGCGGGGCGATATCAGTTTCGTGGGTCCGCGTCCGCCCCTGCGCTCGGTGGTCGAGCGGTATCCGGAGATCTACGCCGAAGTGCTGAAGTCGCGGCCCGGCATCACCGGCCTGGCCTCGGTGGTGTTCCACGAGCACGAGGCATGGCTGTTGCGGGACTGCAAGACGGCGGCGGAGGCGACGGCGGTCTATGACCGGCGCTGCGTTCCGCGCAAGGCGAGGCTTGACCTGATCTACCAGCGCAACCGCAGCCTGTGCCTCGATCTCTGGCTGATCTGGTGGACGGCGGCGCGGGCCATCGGCTATCACCGTCGCAAGGCGCGGCGCAGCCGGTAGGGTGGGTCTTGACCCACCTAACGCCGAAGCGGACCGGCAGTAACGGGGATCTCTCGATCATGCAGCAAACCGCGCTTGTCACCGGGTCGGCCGGGTTCATCGGGTTCCATACCAGCCAGCGGCTGTTGCAGGCGGGCGTCCGGGTGGTGGGGCTCGATGCGATGACCGACTACTACGACGTCGCGCTGAAGGAACGCCGCCACGCGATCCTGAAGAACGCGCCCGGTTTCACCGCGGTGGAGTCGCGGCTGGAGGAGCCGGGGCTGCTGACGCGGCTCTTGGACGAGCACCGGCCGGCCACGGTGATCCACCTCGCCGCGCAGGCCGGCGTGCGCTATTCGATCGAGGCGCCGCGCACTTACGTCGAGGCCAACCTGATCGGTACCTACGAACTATTGGAAGCCGCGCGCACGGTTCCGCCCGCGCATCTGATGTTGGCCTCGACCTCCTCGGTTTATGGCGCGAACACGGCGATGCCCTATCGCGAGGTGGACAAGGCGGACAGCCAGATGTCGTTCTACGCCGCTACCAAGAAGGCGACCGAGGCGATGGCGCATTCCTACGCGCATCTCTACGGGCTGCCGGTGACGATGTTCCGCTTCTTCACCGTCTACGGGCCCTGGGGCCGGCCCGACATGGCGCTGTTCAAGTTCGTGCGCGCGATCGAGGCGGGCGAGGCCATCGACGTCTACAACCGCGGCGACATGCGGCGTGACTTCACCTTCGTCGACGACCTGGTCGAGGGGCTGATGCGGCTGCGCGACGTGCCGCCGCCCGGGGTCGAGGGGCGCGGCGATGTGCCGGATTTCGACAGCCTGTCGCCGGTGGCGCCGTTTCGGATCGTGAACATCGGCAATTCCGCGCCGGTGCCGCTGATGGATTTCATCCGCGTCCTCGAGGGGGTCATGGACCGCAAGGCCGAGCTGAACCTGATGGAGATGCAGCCCGGTGACGTGCCGGCGACATGGGCCGACGCGACGCTGCTGGGGCATCTGGTGGGCGCTTTGCCGAGAACGCCGCTGGACGAGGGCGTCAAGCGGTTCGTCGACTGGTACCGGGACCATTATGGCTGAGGACGCGCGGTGAACCTGGCGCTTTGGCTGGAACGCGCCGCGCAAGTGGCCGGCGCGCATCCGGCGCTGATCCAGGCCACCGAGGTGGTCGCCGATTATGCCGGGTTTCATGCGCGGGCCGCCGGGCTGGCCGCGGGGCTGCGCGACCGCGGGGTCGCGCCGGGCGACCGCGTGGCGATCTTCGCGAAGAACTGCCCGGACTACCTGGTGGTGCTCTACGGCATCTGGATCGCCGGCGCGGCGGCGGTGCCGATCAACGCCAAGCTGCATGCGAAGGAGGCCGCGTGGATCCTGGAGGATAGCGGTGCGAAGCTTGCCTTCGTGACCGAAGAGCTTGGCGCGGCGCTGGCGGAGGTGTCGGCAGTGACGCGCATCGTGATCGACGGCGCGGAGGCGCGGGCGATGCAGGCGGCCGGCGGCATGGCTTGCACGCCGCGCGAGGCGGGCGACCTGGCCTGGCTGTTCTACACCTCGGGCACCACCGGGCGGCCCAAGGGCGTGCAGATCACCCACGCGATGATCCAGGCGACCTCGCTGGCCTATCCGCTGGATGTGGATGCGGTGCGAGCGGAGGACGCCGCGCTTTATGCCGCGCCGATGAGCCATGGCGCTGGGCTTTACGCGGCGATCCATGTCCGGCAGGGCGCGGCGCACCTGGCGCCGGCCTCGGGCGGGTTCGATCCGGGCGAGGTGCTGGATCTGGCGGCGGCGCACGGGTCGGTGTCGATGTTCCTGGCGCCGACCATGGTGCGGCGGCTTTTGGACGCGGCCAAGGCGCGGGGCACGCGCGGCGACGGCATCCGCACCATCGTCTATGGCGGCGGGCCGATGTACGCCGCCGACATCATCGAGGCGGTGGACTGGTTCGGGCCGAAATTCGTGCAGATCTACGGCCAGGGAGAATGCCCGATGGCGATCACCGCGCTGTCCCGCGCCGACGTGGCCGACCGGTCGCGTCCAAGCTGGCGCCAGCGGCTGGGCTCGGTCGGCCGGGCGCAGTCGGTGGTCGAGGTGGCGATCGGCGGCGCGCAGGGCGTGCTGCCGCCGGGGCAGATCGGCGAGATCATGGTGAAGGGCGCGCCCGTGATGCGGGGCTACTGGCGCGACGAGGCGGCGACGGCGAAGACGCTGCGCGACGGCTGGCTGATGACCGGCGACATGGGGTCGCTGGACGCAGACGGCTACCTGACGCTGGCCGACCGGTCGAAGGACGTGATCATCTCGGGCGGGTCGAACATCTACCCACGCGAGGTCGAGGAGGTATTGCTGACCCATCCGGGCGTGCGCGAGGTCTCGGTCGTGGGCCGGCCCTCGGCGGAATGGGGCGAGGAGGTGGTGGCCTTCGTGGTTCCGGCCGAGGGCGCAGCGCCCGCCCGGGCGGCCCTGGACGCCCACTGCCTGGAGCACATCGCCCGCTTCAAGCGGCCGAAGGACTACCTGTTCGTCGAAGACCTTCCGAAGAACAATTACGGCAAGGTGCTGAAGACCGAGCTCAGGGCGCGACTGTAGAGCGGGCGGACCTGATCCGATTGCGCGGCTGTGCCGCACGACATTTTGGCGCGGGCCGAGAACTGAGCCCGTTGGTCTGGCCGCCCGCTGTCTGCGGCGCGGGGTGTGTATTTCCAGCGCGAAGGAGACCGGAGCGGCTGGTCCTGCGGTGCGCGGGTCACTCGGGCAGCGGTGCGATGCGGTCGATGATGGCGCGGAGTTGCGCGAAATCGTCGAAGGTGGCGTCGTGGTAGATCTCTTCGGGCGGCGTGTGGCGGTAGCCCCGGGTGTAGAGCGCGAAGGGCAGGCCGGAATGATGCGCCGTCTCGGCATCGACTTCGCTGTCGCCGACATAGAGGAATTGCCGCGCCGGCAACTGGCTGACAACGTGGCGCAGCGGCGCGGGATCGGGCTTGGCCGGAAGGCCGGCATCGCCGCAGGCCATGGCGTCGAACATCCGGCCCAGCCCGAAATGCGCCAGCACCGCGCGCGCCGCGGCCTCGGGCTTGTTGGTGCAGAGGCCCAGACGGAAGCCGTCGGCTTTCAGCGCATGCAGCATGTCCGACACGCCGGGGTAGAGCGCCGTCCTGTCGAAGCTGGTCTCGTAGATCTCGGAGAAGTGCCGCGACATGCGGGCATGCAGTTCCGGCGTCTCGTCGGCCCCGGCGGCGGCGATGCAGCGCGAGATGAGCACCGGCACGCCGTTGCCGATAAAGCCGCGCACCGCATCGAGGGGCAGCGTCCGCATCGCCTCGGCCCGCATCACCGTCTCGCTGGCCGCGTGGATCTGCGGCGCGCTGTCGATAAGGGTGCCGTCGAGGTCGAAGATGATCCCGCTCATGCGGCCTTCCACTTGATCGAGCAGCCCATCGAGGGCACCTGCTCGCGCGGGCCCTGGCCGGTCTCGGCCACTTGGCGCATCGCCTCGTAAAGCTCGCGCCGCGCGCCGGGCTGCGGCCGGGTGCCGCTGTCGTCGAGCCGTCCGCGGTATTGCAGCCCGCGCTTCGCGTCGAAACCAAAAAAGTCGGGCGTGCAGACGGCGCCGTAGGCGCGCGCGACCTGCTGGCTTTCGTCGTAGAGGTAGGGGAACGGGAAGGCGTTGGCCTCGGCGACCCGCTTCATGTTGTCGAAGCTGTCGGCGGGATAGTCATCGGCGTCGTTGGCCGAGATCGCCGCGACGCCGATGCCCATGGCCGTCAGGTCGCGGGCGTCGCGCACGATGCGGTCGAGCACCGATTTCACGTATGGGCAATGATTGCAGATGAACATGATCAGGGTGCCGTTCGGCCCCTCGATATCGGCCAGCGAGCGGGTCTTGCCGTCGGTGCCCGGCAGGGTGAAGTCGGGGGCTTTCCAGCCGAAATCGCAGACAGGGGGTCGGGCGGCCATGGCGTATCTCCTCGGCGTGTGCGGCGTCGATCATAGCGCGGCAGCGCGCGTGTGCCAGCCTCAGGCC
>JAHELH010000384.1 GCA_024644285.1 Paracoccaceae bacterium
CCGGTCCTGGCTGACAGCCAGCGCGCGCCGGTTCGGGTGGATCGGGCGGTGCGCCTCCAGCAGGTCGAGGGCGGCGGTGGGGATGTTCTCGAATTCATAGGTGATGACATCGACGGAACCGGCGAAAGCCAGGAGCGCGTCGTCGTCGTGATAGGGCGCCGTGGTGACCCGATGCGCGACCTGCCCGGCGGGGGCGTCCTTGCCGGGTTCGAAGATGTGGCAGCGATAGCCGAGCCGGGCGGCCGCGACTGAAAGCATGCGGCCTAGCTGGCCGCCGCCGAGGATGCCGATGGTCGCCCCGGCGGGCAGCATTTCAGTCACCGGAAGGGGTTTCGGGGATCGAGGCCGACAGGGCGGAGCGCCAGTCATCCAGTCGCCGCGCGAGCGCTGCGTCAGATACCGCCAGAATTGCAGCGGCCATCAGCCCGGCATTGGCCGCGCCGCCGATGGCCATGGTGGCGACCGGGTAGCCGCGCGGCATCTGGACGATGGAATAGAGGCTGTCGACGCCCTTGAGCGCGCGGGTTTCGACCGGAACGCCGATCACCGGCAGGCGCGTCTTCGAGGCCATCATGCCGGGCAGGTGCGCCGCGCCGCCGGCACCGGCGATGATCACCTTCAGTCCGCGTTCGACGGCGGTCCGGCCGTACTCCCACAGGCGGTCTGGAGTCCGATGGGCCGAGACGATCCGGGCCTCGTGGCCGACGCCAAGTTCTTCGAGGATTTCGGCGGCGCCGCGCAGGGTCGGCCAGTCGGACTGGCTGCCCATGATGATGCCCACTTGGATGTCCACCTTGCGCCCCCGCGGCTGAAAGAGCGGGCACTATAGCCGCGTCAGAGGGTCATGCAATGATATCGGGGAGCAGCTTGTCCTCGATCTGCGCGATCTTGTCTTTCAGATACAATTTCTGCTTTTTCAGGCGTCTCAGCCGCAGCTGATCGGCGCGCTGGCTGTCCTGCAGGGCTTCTATGGCGTCGTCGAGATCGCGGTGCTCGCGCCGCAGCACCTCCAGCTCGACTTTCAGAACCTCTTTTTCGTCCATCTCGGGCGATTCGGTCATCTCCCGCTCCTTGCGTGGTTTGCGAAAGCGATGGTCAAACCTACCCGGAAAACAGAGTCTTTCAAAGAAAATGCGGCGTTGCGGTCTCTTGCAGCCGTCACGCGGCGATCCCATATCTTGGGGGCGGGCTGCCGGTACGGGGTCCGCGACCGAAACGTCGCTTTGGAAAAGGACGGGACATATGACGAAGATGACTCTGGGCGCGCATCCCTACCTTCTGGGCTTCGAACGCCTGGAGCGGCTGATGGAGCGGACCGCCAAATCCGAGAACAACGGCTATCCGCCGTTCAACATCGAACAGACCTCTGAGAACTCGTACCGCATCACCCTGGCACTGGCGGGGTTTTGCGAGGATGACATCTCGATCACGGTCGAAGAGCGGCAGTTGATGATCCGCGGCCGGCAGGCCGAGGAGGACGGCGAGCGCGTCTATCTGCACCGCGGCATCGCGGCGCGGCAGTTCCAGCGCAGTTTCGTGCTGGCCGAGGGCGTCGAAGTGGCCGGTGCGACGCTGGAAAACGGTCTATTGCATGTCGATTTGAACAAAGCGGAGCCCGAGCGCGTTGTTCAGACGATCAAGATCAATCGCGGCTGAGCCGAGGAGGCCCGTCATGAACCATCCTTACGATTTCGGGGCGCTTGACCAAGCCAACATCGTCTATGTGCGCCCGGTCCAGGTGGCCGATCTGCCGGACGAGGTGCAGCAGCAGGTGGCGGGTCTCGACACGCTGTTTGCCGTGCACAACGCCGCCGGCGAACGGTTGGCGCTGGTGCGCGATCGCAAGCTGGCCTTCGTGCTGGCGCGCCAGAACGACATGTCGCCCGTCAACGTCCACTGATGCCATTGGAGTTCGACTGGGTCGACGCGTTCAGCGCGCGGCCTTTCGGCGGCAACGGCTGCGCCGTCATCTATGACGCGGCGGAATTGGATGACGAGACCTGCATGGCCGTCGTGCGCGAGACGTCTCTGGTCGAATGCACGTTCCTGGGCCCGTCCGAGCGCGCCGATGTCCGGGTGCGATATTTCCTGGCAAATACCGAGATACCCTTTGCCGGCCATCCGACGCTGGCGACCGTCGCCTCGATGGCCGACCGAGGCCGCGTCGCGGGCGGGCGCGTGGTGCTGGAAACCGGCGCGGGCCTGATCCCGGTGGAGCTGGGTGCCGACGACGACGGCGGGCCGTTGATTACCATGACGCAGGCCCGGCCGGTATTCGGCCCCGCGGTGCCCGCG
>JAHELH010000385.1 GCA_024644285.1 Paracoccaceae bacterium
GCCTGGCTGCGCGAGCCGTGGCCGCAGATCATCACGCCGGTCTTGGTCATCGCAGGCCTCGTCGATTGCATGGGGATCACCGGAACGGCGCGGATCAGCGCCCCGACGACGCGCCCCGCGAGGCCCCCGGTCTGGGTCGGCCGCGAAACGCACACCTGTCCGGCCCCCACGGGGCTTCGTCGGGTCGCGGTATAGGCCCGGGCACCGTCCTCCGCAATCGCAATAGCGCCGCCTGACGCGCACCGGGCGACACCTGCGAATGCGTGCACACATGCTGCGCATCTGGCGGGAATTGGCGCGTGTCGGCGCGGCGCTAGGTTGCCTGTCAGGCATCAGGAGGACGTCATGGGAAAGCTCGTCGACGGCGAATGGACGCGCGAGGCGGATATCCCGTCTGGTAAGGACGGCGATTTCGAACGCGCCGAGAGCAGCTTTCGCAGCTGGATCACGCCGGACGGCGCGCCGGGACCCAGCGGCGACGGCGGCTTCAGGGCCGAGCCGGGGCGCTACCACCTCTACGTCTCCTATGCCTGTCCCTGGGCGCATCGGACGCTGATGTTCCGCAAGCTGAAGGGCCTCGACGATCTGATCGGCGTCTCGGTCGTGCATCCAGACATGCTGGAGGACGGCTGGACCTTCGACACGGATTTCCCCGGCGCCACCGGCGACACGCTCTACGGCCTGCCCTACCTGCGCGACGTCTACGTCAAGTCGGATCCCGGGGCGACGACCCGGGTGACGGTGCCCGTGCTGTGGGACAGACAGACCGAGACCACCGTCTCGAACGAATCGTCCGAGATCATCCGGATGTTCAACTCCGCCTTCGACGCGATAACCGGAAACGAGGACGATTACTGGCCCGAAGCCCTGCGCGAGGCCATCGCGCCGGTGAACGAGCGCATCTACGAGACGCTGAACAACGGCGTTTACCGCGCCGGCTTTGCCCGCTCGCAAAAAGCCTATGACGCGGCCGCCGGCCCGCTGTTCGACACGCTCGACTGGCTGGAGGCGCGGCTGTCAGAAAACCGCTACCTGATGGGCGACCGCATTACCGAGGCGGATTGGCGCCTGGTTTCGACCCTGTTCCGCTTTGATCTGGTCTACCACACCCACTTCAAGTGCAACCGGCGGCGCATCGTGGAGTATCCCAATCTCTGGGGCTTCACCCGCGAATTGTATCAATGGCCCGGCATCGCCGAGACGGTGCGGCCCGACCATTACGTGCGGCACTATTATTTCAGCCATGAGAGCATCAATCCGCACCGGATCGTGCCGATCAATCCGCGGATCGACTGGTCAGAGCCGCATGGGCGCGGAGCGTCCTAGCTGGGGACGCCGTAATGGTCGATCACTGCGGCCAGGTCCTCTGGCGCCAGGCCGCTGGAGAGAAACGCGCAGGCATTGGGGATGTGCTGGAAGATCGAGCCGTCCGAGAAGAACGTGGTGTTGGTGACGAAGACGACCCGGGCCAGCGGCTGCCGGAAACGCGCGACATCGGCGACCGCGATCGCGCTGCCGCGGTCGAGCACCAGGTCCAGGACGACGACATCGACGGTCTCCTCGGTGAGGATATCGACCGCCTCGTCCTCGTCCCCGGCGAGAAACACCGTCGCGCCCTGACGCTGCAGATGCCGGGCCCAGAGCCGGGCCAGCGCCGTTGTGCTTTCCACGATGAGTACACGCATTTGACCTCCGGTCCCAAGCCTCTGACAGCGAGGCATGACACATCAGTCCTCAATGATACGAGAGTCGTACCGAAACCCTAACAGGTCGTTAACGACGCCGGCACAATGCGGTGAGGCGGCGGCATCTTGCGCATCCACGCCGAATGCGGTTGATGAGGCGCGACGCCGCGAGGGGCCCGATGACGACCTGGATCACGATCTGCGATACCTGCAAGCGCGACGGCTGGGAGGCGACCGGCATGCAGCAGACCGACGGCGAAAGACTGGCCGGCCTGATCGAGGCGCTGGAGGCGCCGGACGCCGTGCGCACCCGCCGGGTGTCGTGCCTGATGGGTTGTACCCACGGCTGCAACGTCGCGATCCAGGCATCCGGCAAGCTGGCCTATACGCTGGGCCGCTTCGCGCCGGAGGCAGAGGCGGCCCAGGCGATCCTCGACTACGCGCGGCTGCACGCCGAAAGCGCCAGCGGCCAGGTGCCCTACCGGCAGTGGCCCGAGGGCGTGAAGGGCCATTTCGTCACCCGGCACCCGCCGCTGCCCGAGGCATGACCCCGCGCGACCACGGCGGCGGTCTGGACGCGGCGGTGGCGCGCTACGGCGG
>JAHELH010000085.1 GCA_024644285.1 Paracoccaceae bacterium
TCCTGTGGCGCTATGTCGACGGCGCGCCATTGCGGAACCGGTTCGCGACGATGTCGGACGTGCCGGCGGAAACGCCGCTGTCGCGGCAAATCTCGAAGGATCTGAAGGCGGCGGGCTTTCGTTTTTGCGGCCCGACCATCGTCTATGCCTTCATGCAGGCCTGCGGGCTGGTCAACGACCACCTGACCGGCTGCCCGCGCCACGAAGAGGTCGCCGCAATGGCAAGGCGGATGTGAGCCCGAAGATCCCGGTCAGCCAGTGCCTCCGATCAGCGCCGCGAAGATCCTGCGCGCGCTGGGCGAATGCCAGTCGGCATCGCCGCGAAGCCGGGCGATCTCGCGCCCCTGCGGGTCCAGGATGACGCTGATCGGCAGACCCAGTACACCCATCGACCGCGCCAGATCCTGCGAGATGTCGGTGTGCCGGGGCAGCGCGTCGATCCCGTGTTCCTGGAAGAAGCGGCGGATGCCGGCCTCGGAATTGCGCCCGGTGGCAATGGCTACCACCTGGAATTCCGGACCGCCGAATTCCTTCTGCAGCGCGTTCAGCGACGGCATTTCCTTGCGGCAGGGGGCGCACCAGGTGGCCCAGAAATTCACCAGAGTGTACTTGCCGCGCAGGTCGGCCAGGGTCATCGTCGCGCCGGTCTCGGACTTGAAGGCGGCGGTCGAGACCGGTTGCGGCTGGGCATGGAAGATCAGCTTCTTCATGTGGCCCTCGCGCAAAGCCATCAGCGCGGCGGTGTCGGCCAGCGCGGCGTTTGCGCCGAGCGCGAGCGCCATGTAGAGGAGAACGAAACGGAACCAGCGCATATTTCCCTCCGAAGGGTTCGGACCCATGACCAACGACAGCAACGCCATGTGGGGCGGACGGTTCGCCGCCGGGCCGGATGCGATCATGGAGGCGATCAACGCCTCGATCGGCTTCGACAAACGGCTCTACGCACAGGACATTGCCGGCTCTCGCGCCCATGCCGCCATGCTGGCGGCGCGGGGCATCCTTACCGATAGCGATGCGGCGGCGATCCGGGAAGGCCTGCTCACGGTGTTGTCAGAAATCGAGGGCGGAACGTTCCGGTTCCGCACCGATCTGGAAGACATCCACATGAATGTCGAGGCGCGGCTCAAGGAGTTGATCGGCGAGCCCGCAGGCCGGCTGCACACTGCGCGGTCGCGCAACGACCAGGTGGCCACCGATTTCCGGCTCTGGGTCCGCGACCAGTGCGACGCGGCGGACGCGGCGCTTGTCATGCTCATGCGCGCGCTTCTCGCGCAGGCCGAGGCGGGGGCCGACTGGGTGATGCCGGGCTTCACCCACCTGCAGGTGGCGCAACCGGTGACCTGGGGCCATCATATGCTGGCCTATGTCGAGATGTTCGCCCGCGACCGGGGACGGTTTTCGGACGCGCGCACGCGGATGAACGAATGCCCGCTGGGCGCGGCGGCGCTGGCGGGGACGTCCTTTCCCATCGACCGCGCGGCGACGGCAGAAGCGCTGGGATTTGACCGGCCGGCGGCCAATTCGCTCGACGCGGTCAGCGACCGCGATTTCGCGCTGGAATTCCTTTCGGCCGCCGCGATCTGCGCCATGCACCTGTCCCGGATGGCCGAAGAGCTGGTGATCTGGTCGTCGGCGCAGTTCCGCTTCGTGTCGCTCAGCGACCGGTTCTCCACCGGCTCGTCCATCATGCCGCAGAAGAAGAACCCCGACGCCGCGGAACTGATCCGCGCCAAGATCGGCCGCATCCTGGGCGCGCAGGTGGCGCTGCTGACGGTGATGAAGGGGCTACCGCTGGCCTATTCCAAGGACATGCAGGAGGACAAGGAACAGGTCTTCGACGCCGCGGATTCGCTGATGCTGGCGCTGGCGGCGATGGAGGGCATGGTGCGCGACATGACGGCCAACGTGGAGGTGCTGGAAACCGCGGCCGCGGCCGGGTTCTCGACCGCCACCGACCTGGCCGACTGGCTGGTGCGCGAACTGGACATGGCCTTTCGCGACGCGCATCATGTGACCGGAACGCTGGTGGCGCTGGCCGAGAAGAAGGGCTGCGACCTGGCCGAGCTGCCGCTGGAGGAGATGCGGTCGGTGCATGACGGGATCACGCAAGGCGTGTTCGACGTGCTGGGCGTGCGCAATTCGGTGGCGAGCCGGACGAGCTATGGCGGTACCGCGCCGGACCAGGTGCGCGCGCAGATCGCGCGGTGGAAGGAGAAGCTGAGATGAAACGAATGCTTCTGGGTTGCTGCCTTCTGCTGCTGGCCGCCTGCGGCGTCGACGGCCCGCCAGAGCCGGTGGGCGATCGCGAGCCGGGGATCGTGGTGTCGGGAAGCGTCAGTGCGGGCGTCTCGGGAAGCTTCTGACATGTCGCCCCTGCGGATGACCTACCTGGCGTTGGCCGTCTGGGGCGCGGTGCATCCGATGGCCTGGTTCGTGACCTTCTGGCGAACCGAAGCGGCCTCGCTCTCGGCCCTGATCGACAGCTGGTACGTGAATGCCGGAACGCGCGGGCTGGTCTGGGACCTGACCATCGCGGCCATTGCGCTGACCGTCTGGGTGCTGGCCGAGACCTGGGTACGGCGGAACTGGTCGGCGCTCTGGGCGATCCCGGCGACCTTCTGCATTGGGGTGAGCTGCGGGCTGCCGCTCTATCTGTTCCTGCGGACGCGGCCTGCCTGAAGCTCGACGCGCCGCGCGCGCCGATCCGCTGGGGGCTCTGCCCCCAGACCCCCGAGGTATTAATGAGCCAAAGATGATGTGACTAGGTACGTTGCGTTTGCCTAGGGCCTTGGTATGAGGGCGGGATGGACCACTTTCTCTATCGCGACGGCGCGCTCCATGCCGAGGACGTGCCGGTGGCGGACATCGCCACCGCGGTGGGCACGCCGTTCTACGTCTATTCCTGCGCCACGCTGACCCGGCACTACAGGCTGTTCGACGAGGGGCTGGGCGATCTGCCGCACCTGGTCTGCTACGCGGTGAAGGCGAATTCGAACCAGGCCGTTCTGGCGCATCTGGCGGGACTGGGCGCGGGAATGGACGTGGTCTCGGGCGGCGAATACCTGCGCGCGCGCGCCGCCGGCGTGCCGGGCGAAAAGATCGTGTTCTCGGGCGTCGGCAAGACGCTGGACGAGATGCGGCTGGCGCTGGAGGGCGGCGTGCGCCAAGTCAACCTGGAAAGCGAGCCGGAGATGGCCGCGCTGAGCGGGCTGGCCACGGCGATGGGCGTCGAGGTGCCGGTGACGGTGCGGGTCAATCCCGACGTCGACGCCCGCACCCACGAGAAGATCGCCACCGGCAAGAAGGAAAACAAGTTCGGCATCCCGATCAGCCGCGCCCGCGACGTCTACGCCCAGGCCGCCGCGCTGCCGGGGCTGCGGGTGGTGGGCATCGACATGCATATCGGCAGCCAGCTGGTCGAGCTGGAGCCGTTCGAGCAGGCCTATCGCCTGCTGGCGGACCTGACCCGGCAACTTCGTGCCGACGGGCACGAGATCGCGCGGCTCGACCTCGGCGGGGGCCTGGGCATTCCCTACGAGGGCTCGAACGCCGCGCCGCCGCTGCCCACCGATTATTGCGACATTGTCCGGCGGGTCCTCGGCGACCTGGATGTCGAGATCGAGATCGAGCCGGGGCGGCTGATCGCGGGAAACGCCGGGATCCTGGTGAGCCGCGTGATTTACTTGAAATCCGGCGAGGGGCGGGATTTTCTCATACTCGACAGTGCGATGAACGATCTGATCCGGCCCGCCATGTACGGCGCCTGGCACGATATCGTGCCGGTGATCGCGCCGCAGGCAGGGGCCGAGATGCAGCCCTACGACATCGTCGGGCCGGTCTGCGAAAGCGGCGACACCTTCGCCAGGGGCCGCATGATGCCGGCGGTCGCGGCGGGCGATCTGGTGGCCTTCCGCTCGGCCGGTGCCTATGGCGCGGTGATGTCCTCGGAATACAATACCCGGCCGCTGATCCCGGAAATTCTGGTGAAAGGGGATCAATTCGCTGTCATACGCGCGCGTCCGACCTTTGACGAGATCATCAATCGCGATACCATACCCGAATGGGTATGACCCGCACTCCCGCGGGCCGGCCCGATTGGCGCGGGTGAATGAGCAGTCTGCACGATTTTCCTGACACGGCATTGACTCACGTCCGGTGGCCCCTGCGGCTGACCCGGCTTGGCATGGTGGCCGAGCGGGCGACGCGGGCGTTCTGGCCGCTGTGGAGCATTCTGCTGCTGGTCGTCGCGGCGCTGATGTTCGGCCTGCACGAGGTATTTCCGCTCGAGGCGGTCTGGGGCGGCACGGTCGTGGTCGCGATCGGCGCGATCTGGGCTTTGGTCCGGGGTCTCCGCCGGTTTCGCTGGCCGCGCCCGGCCGAGGCGCTGGACCGGCTGGACCGGACGCTGCCGGGACGCCCGATCACCGCGCTGGCCGACGACCTGGCGATCGGCGCTTCGGATGCCGGCGCGCAGGCCGTCTGGAAGGCGCACCTGGCGCGCATGGCCGAGAAGGTGCGCGACGCCCGGGCGGTGGAGCCGGATCTGCGCATCTCCGACCGCGATCCCTACGCGCTGCGATACGTGGCGGTGCTGGCTTTTGCCATGGCGCTCTTGTTCGGCTCGCTCCTGAAGGTCGCGACGGTGACGGACCTGGCCCCCGGCGCCGGCAGCCAGTTGGCCACCGGGCCAAGTTGGGAGGGCTGGATCGAGCCGCCGGCCTATACCGGCAAACCGGCGCTCTATCTCAACGACATCGACCGCGCCGCCTTTGCCGTGCCGCAGGCCAGCCGCCTGACGCTGCGGCTTTATGGCGAGGTCGGGGCGCTGACGGTGAACGAGACCGTCTCGGGCCGCATCGGCGAGGTGCCCAGCGCCACGGAAAGCACCCAGAGTTTCGACATCACCCGCTCCGGCAAGCTGGAGATCGCCGGCGAGGGCGGCCGGTTCTGGCAGATCGAGGTGATCGCGGACGCCGCGCCGACGGTCGAGGTGCTGGGCGAGGCCGAGCGCGGGGTGGGCGGCGAGATGCGCCTGCCGTTCCGCGCGATGGACGATTACGCCGTGGTGTCCGGCAGCGCCGAGATGGCGCTGAACCTCGACGCGGTGGACCGCCGCCACGGCCTGGCCCTCGACCCCGAGCCGCGCGACAACCTGACGCTTGACCTGCCCATGACCATCACCGGCGACCGCGGCGATTTTGAGGAAACGCTGATCGACAACCTGTCGCAGCACCCGCTGGCCACGTTGCCGGTGACGCTGGAACTGGCGGTGGCCGACGCGCTGGGCCAGATCGGCCAGTCCGGGCCCGAGACCATCACCTTGCCCGGGCGGCGCTTCTTCGTGCCGCTGGCTGGCGCGATCATCGAGCAGCGCCGCGACCTGCTCTGGAACCGGCAGAACGCGACGCGGGTGGCGCAGGTGCTGCGCGCAGTGTCGCACAAGCCCGACGACGTGTTCCGGTCGGAAACCGCCTATCTGAAGCTGCGCGTCGCCCTGCGGCGGCTGGAGCTGTTCACCGAATACGGCCTGACCGACGAGCGCGTGGACGAGATCGCCCAGGTCCTGTGGGACATCGCGATCCTGATCGAGGACGGCAGCCTCGCCGATGCCCGCGAGCGGTTGCGCCAGGCCCGCGAGCGGCTGCAGGAGGCGATGCGCAACGGCGCCACCGACGAGGAGATCGCCGAGCTGATGCAGGAGCTGCGCGAGGCGATGCAGGACTACATGCGCCAGCTGGCCGAGCAGCAGGGCGAGCAGGGCGAGCAGAACGCACAGAACCAGCAGAACATGCAGGAGATCACCGGCGACCAGCTGCAGGCGCTGATGGACCGCATCCAGGAACTGATGGAGCAGGGCCGCATGGACGAGGCCCAGGAACTGCTCGACCGGCTGGCGGAGATGATGGAGAACATGCAGGTGGTCCAGGGCCAGCAGGGACAGAACCCCGGCCAGCAGGCGATGGAGGGTCTCGCCGACACGCTGCGCCAGCAGCAGGGGCTGTCGGACGAGACCTTCGGTGACCTGCAGGAGCAGTTCAACCAGGATGGCCAGCAGCCGGGCGAGCAGGGTCAGCCGGGGCAGCAGGGCCAGCAAGGGCAGTTGCCCGGCCAGCAGGGCCAACAGGGCGACGGCCAGCAATTCGGCCAGGGCCAGAACCAGGGCCAGAACGGGCAGCAGGTTCCGGGTCAGGGCAACCGTCCCGGCGAACTGTCCCGGGAATCACTGGCCGAGCGCCAGCGCGCTCTGCGCGGTGAGCTGGACCGGCAGACCGGCAACCTGCCCGGCGCCGGCACCGAGGAAGGCGACGCCGCGCGCGACGCGCTGGACCGCGCGGGCCGGGCGATGGACCAGGCGGAGGAAAACCTGCGCGAGAACGATCTTGCCGGCGCGCTCGACGATCAGGCCGAGGCGATCGAGGCCCTGCGCGAGGGCATGCGCAACCTGGGCGAGGCGATGGCGCAGCAGCAGCAGGGCCAGCAGGGCGATGCCGAGGGCCAGGCGCGGGCAAACCGCCAGCGCGATCCGCTGGGCCGCGAACCGGGCGCCAACGGGCAGGTCGGCACCGACGAGCAACTTCTGCAGGGCGACGACGTGTACCGCCGGGCCCGCGAATTGCTGGACGAGATCCGGCGCCGGTCGAGCGACCAGACGCGGCCCGACACCGAGCTGGATTACCTCAAGCGGCTGCTGGAGCGGTTCTGAGAGAAATGTCCGCCGACTGTTCCCGTGCGCGACCGGCGGCCGTGAGTGCTGGCCACAATGCGCCGGATATCCTCACCGCGATTGCGGACCGTCCGTGACGGCCACGCCCGCCATCAGCTCTTCGACGAGGAAAGAGATCAGCTGCTGCCGGTTGGCAAAGCCGGACTTCCGGTAGATCGCGTTCAACTGGCTCTTGACGGTGGCGGGCGTCGTGCCGCGAAGCTCCGCCACCTCGGCATTCGAGAAGCCCTTCATCGCATAGATCGCGACCTGCTGTTCCGAGGGCGACAGCGACCATTCTTTGAAGCTGGTCATCAGGTGGGCCTCGAAATTGCCCGAGGCCACGTCGATCTGGCGTCGCATCGACCGCATCGCGCGCAGCGAGCGGTGCAGGAACAGCCCCGACACCAGGACGCCGATCACCAGGCCGATACTGGCCAACAGCTCTATATATTCCTGCCATATCCACGGGATCGGGGTGGAGCGCAGGCCGAGGATCTCGGACCAGAGCTGTCCCACGAAGACCAGAGCGCCAAGAAACTGCAGCGACACCGCCGCGTAAAGCGGAATGAGGCCCCGGGCTTCGGGAGAAATGCGCCTGGCGGGCTGCTCCTGCGGTGTCGGCGCCGTGTCCTCGGCGAAAAAGGCTGTGGCGTCAGTTGCCAAGGCCCAGCCCACCGGTCGAAGCACCAGCGGAAACGCCACCGGCATCTACCGAGACCCCGCCGGTCGATGCGCTGACCGAGGCGCCGCCCGTGCTGACACTCGTGCTGCCAGACGTGCCGCCAGACGTGCTGACCGACGTGCTGCCAGAGGTGCTGACCGACGTGCTTCCGCTGCCCGCACTTGTGGACGTGGTGCTTCCGGCGCCGGTGCCCGTGCTGCCCGTCGAACTGCCAGAGCCGGTGCTCACGCTAACCGAGGCGCTTCCCGAGCCCGTGCCGGCGCTGCCGGACACCGAGACATTCGTCGTCCCGCCGCCGGTCGAGGCGTTCGCCGTGACACCGCGTTGACCGCTCGCGGTCTGCCGGTCGTTGTTCCCGGTCGCGAAGCGTTTCAGGATCACGTCGCGCTTGATCTCTCCGGTCGAGCGGCTGACGATGACCTCGCGCAGGTGCTCGCGGTTTCGCGCGAGGATGCGCACCCGGCCCAGTAATGTGCTGTCCATCTTCACGACTTTGTAGCCAGTGCGCTCGAGCATCACCAGGACGTCAGTATAGCCGAGCTGCGCAATCTGATAGGCAGCCCGGCCGGGCGACTGCATGCCGTCCGCGGCTTGTGCGGGCAGCGGCGCGAAAGCGGCGAGGCCGGCCAACGCAATGACATGCACCGAGCAGAAAGTGGTCACGCCGTTCATCGTCAATCTCCTCTCAGGTGCGAGAAGCCTAGAAACCGATTGAGACAAAATTGCGCCAATTGCGTGACATGACGCTTCGGTTCTGGCGCAATTGGCCGTTTTCAAACCAGGGGTGGAAAGGCGTCTCGCGATATAACTATCTGACATGAATGGTTTTCTATTAAGAGACGGCGAGTCGGCAAGTTCCTTGTGCAAGGGCCGGAACGCTCACATCAAACCATGGGTTGAGGCCGCCGTATGTCTACCCAAAGGTGGCTGTTCCGGGCCGCCGGGATGATGCCTGATCGGTCCATAGCGCTGCCGGCGCACCCCCCGCCGCGGCGCCTGGATCAGGAAAGGCTATCACGATGGAAACGACGAGAACCGTGTCTGCTCATGCTACCCCCGCCCGACGCGCGAAGGCCCACGCCGTAGACAGCATCCTGGCCACGCAGCCTTCGATGGCGGCGCTCTCGGTAAGCGAGCGGCGGCAAATCTGCCGTCTCGACCTTGCCGTTGCCCTGCGAGAGATCGCCGCCATGCGCAGCCCGAAACCCTGAAATTTTCCGCCCCCCAACCAATAAACAAGGAGCCCCCAAAATGAACGCCACCAAAATCGTCCAGCGCGCCCGCAAGAACCGCCTCGCTGCCCTGGCCGCGATCGCCGAGGCGCGTTCGCTGACCGCCTCGCCCCGTCCAGGCGACATCCGCGTCTCTCCGCTGCCCGTGTTTCTCTCCTCGCGGCGCATCGCCGGCATCGTCCG
>JAHELH010000086.1 GCA_024644285.1 Paracoccaceae bacterium
CGCTCCAGATCGGCCAGCCAGTGCGACAGGCTTTCATAGCGCGTTTGCAGATTGACGGCGCACAGATCGACGGTGACGTGCTGCAACATAGGGAGCCTCGTTTGCCTGACAGCACGCCCATTCGTACCGGTGCCACTTAACCTCCGGCCGCCCGCCTTTGTTCCTTGTCTTGAAAACGATCCAGTGATGCCGGCTCCGGGACCTGGATCAACCCTGCGCCAGCCAGATGTAGCCGGCGTAAGCCAGGAGCATCGTCGCGCCTGCGCCGCGGCCGATGAGCGGCCGCAGCAGCAGCAGCCCGGTCAGGACCAGCGACACCGCCAGCATCACCGGTAGGTCGAAGGTCAGGAACCGCCCCGCCACCGGAATCGGCGCGACCAGCGCGGTCAAGCCGAGAATGCCGGCCACGTTGAAGATGTTTGAGCCGACGATGTTGCCGATGGCGATCTCGGACTGCCGCCGGAAGGCCGCGACCAAAGAGGTCGCCAGTTCCGGCAGCGAGGTGCCCACGGCCACGATGGTCAGGCCGATGAACGCCTCGGACACACCGAAGTCCCGTGCGATGGCCACCGCCCCGTCCACCAAGAACCGCGCGCCGAACATCAGCAGCACTAGCCCCACAGCGGCCCAGGCCACCGACTGCCAGACCGGCGTCAGCGGACTGTCGTCGGACTCGGCCCCGTCGGCGGGCGCGAGATAGGCCCAGATCAGATATCCCGCCAGCGAGGCAACAAGCAGGCCGCCGGCAGGCCGCGTCATCATGCCGGAGGCGAAGATCGGCACCAGCGCCACCGAGACCAGCATCATCACGCCGGTGTCCCGGCGCAACGTCGCGCCGGCGATCCGGATCGGCCAGATCAGCGCCGCGAGCCCGACGATCAGCAGGATGTTGGCGATGTTCGAGCCGACCACGTTGCCCAGCGCGATGTCCGGCACGCCGCGCAGGGCTGCGTCGAGCGACACCAGCAGTTCCGGCGTCGAGGTGCCGAAACCCACCACGGTCAAGCCGATCAGCAACTGCGGGACCGCCATCCAGCGCGCCAGTCCAACCGCCCCGCGTACCAGGAACTCGCCGCCAACGAACAGGCCGACAAGCCCACCCACGAGCAACAGGTAATCCAAGGTCAGGCCTCCGTCAGAGGCTCATACGCCCCGATCTGCCGCAATTGTGGTGGCGCGAGTGCGGCGGCAAGCCCCGCGCGAAAAAATTGCTGCGCCGTCAGATGACGGCCATGGCCTTGCGGTTCGGAAGCTCAGGGAACGGCGCGGTCGGCAAGGTCTGGTACCAATAGGCGACCGAGGCCACGTCGTCACGCAGCGGCATGTAGGTGCGGCCCTTCCCCGGGCGCCAACCCAACGCCTGGCAGCTCACGCGCAGATCGGTCTCGAACCGGATCGGGTCGGGGATGTGCCAGCGGTACATTCCGAACCGGGTCTGGCTGTCATAGACGCCGTCGGGGCGGATCACCTGAGGCAGCCCGGCATAGGGCGTGGTGTATTCGCGGTAGCGGCTCTCCATCTTGGGATCGATGGTGCCGCCGTCGAAGTTGTACCCACCGCAGAAATAGTCCTCGAGCCCGGTGCCGCAGATCGTCGGCCATTCGTCGCCGTCGAGGAAGAACTTGACCTCGCCCTCGCCCCACCAGCCGCCGGAATTCGAGCCCCAGGCCATGTAGGTGCCGACATAATGGCCGCGACCCGTCACTCCGTCGAGGATCGTGTAATCCTGCAGTTCGGCGGTCGGGTTCGCGCGGCGGAACTGGGCGTGGAAATAGGCGGCGTCTTCGGGCACCCCGGTCAGCGCGTAGTTGATCTGGTAATAGCATTCGACGGTGTCTTCGTTGCGGTTCTCCAGCGTGATGCGCGCCTGGCGGCGGAACGGCATCTCCCAGTAGCAGTTGAAGGCGCGTCCGGGATTGACGCAGACCGCCAGCGAGGAAACCTGCGCAAAGCGGTTCCAGCCGCAGGCGAAGAAGTCGCCGAGCGGGCATTCGACCGAAGGATGCTTTTGCCCGTCCCAGTACATCCGCAGGATCAGATCGCGCCACGGAACGTTGCTGACGACGCACCAGATCTGCTGGATGGCCCCGGGCCCCTCGATCGCGGCAAGCTCGCGAATCTCACCCGATTCGATCCAGACGCTGGGCGAGACTTTCCAACCCTGCCCCAGATCGCGCGCCGGCTCGGCGCCGGTGCCCTCGGTCGCCATGCCGCCGCGCCCCTTCTCGCCAGTGAAATTCTCCGCCGAGATCGAGCGCGTGCGGGCGTCCGACAGCCGCGAGAGATTGCCCAAGTGCACCCCCAGCCCGTTGAAATCCCTGCTCATCCCGCGCCTCGCTTTCATTGCCCTGCCGCCAGATTAGGCCGGGACCGGGGTCGGCGTCCAACGCCAATGTGGCCGGAAAAGCACAGCCCCGATATCGCCCCTCGCAATGGACGAAAAACATTCTAAATGACAGCATACTGGCAGGGTCGACAGCCTGCGCCGCGCTGTCTGTCTGCTTGCGTATCGCCACCACCGCGCCCGCCTTTCGCGCCCATCCTCGGACCCCGCCAATGACCCGCCAAATCCTGTCCGCCGCCCTGATCGCCCTGCTTCCGGCAACCGGTTTCGCCGGCTCGCTGGATCAACCCGACATCAATGCGGTCGCCGTTCCCGTCGCGCCGGCCCCGACGCCGGACCTGATCTTCACCCTTCGCGGCGGCGTCGCCGGATCGCCGACCTATTTCGGCTCGGACAGCTACGAGGCCAGCCCGGATTTCGCGCTTGGCTTCCAGTTCCTTCGGCTGCCCGGCGGTCGCGGCATCGGCAGCGAAGACGGCGCACCGGCCTACGGGCTTGCCCCGCGCGGCTCGCTCCGGGTGGTCAAGGAGCGCACGGCGTCGAAAAGCCCGGAACTTGCCGGTTTGAACAACGTCGATCTTGCGGTCGAGCTGGGCCTGGGGCTTGGCTATACCCAGCGCAATTTCGAAGCCTTCGGCGTGGCGCGCTACGGCGTGGTCGGGCACGAAGCCTGGGTCGGCGAATTCGGTGCCGACGTCATTGCGCGACCAAGCGACCGGTTGACGGTAAGTGCCGGTCCGCGCCTTTTCCTGGGCGACGACAGCTATGCCGCCACCTATTTCGGCGTGACGCCCGCCGAAGCCCTTGCCAGCAGCGGCGCCTTCGCCGCCTTCGCGCCGGCGGGCGGCGCCCTGAGTGCGGGCTTCGAGGTTGGCATGACCTATGCGCTGAACGATGACTGGGGGATCAGCGGCGCGGTTCGCTATGACCGTCTGCTGAACGATGCGGCGGATTCGCCGATCACTGCGCAGGGCAGCCCCGACCAGTTCAGCGTGCGGCTGGGCCTCACCCGGAAGATCACGCTCGATTTCTGAACGCTTATCCCGATGTCGGCCAGACCCTGTGCTCGTCGTCTATGACGAAGCGGTGACGGTGGACGGGCACGCCATCCTTTATCTTCGCGTCGCGCAGATGCGGATGATCGGGAGGCAGGTCGGCGTGGCTGTGCTCTAGCGCATCGGGCGCTGCGTGCGGCCACCAGAGGCGCGCCATGGCGACACCTCCTGCAGCGACCAGGCCCAGCACCACCATGCCCGGTCCGAACCCGCCATGGCTGCCTAGAAACCCGGCCAGGGGATATGCGAACAGCCAGCAGGCATGGCTCAGCGCGAATTGCGCGGCGAAGATCGCGGGTCGATCCTCGGGCGCGGCCGACCGGCGCAGCAGCCGGCCGGACGGCGTCATGATCGCCGCGAGCGACGCGCCCAGCAGAGCCCAGAGCGAGAGGTATAGCGGCCAGCCCGGCCAGCCCGCCAACAGGACCAGCAATCCCAGTGCCGTCATCAGCGCCGCCGCCAGAGATCCTGCCCAAAGCATGACCGGCCGGTCGGGCACGTGATCGAGCAAGCGCGGCAATATCAGCGCGACGGTCATCGACCCTGCTCCGTAGGCGCCCAGCGCCACGGCAAGGTCGGTGTCGCTGCCGCCATAGGCGGTCTTCACGATGACGACGCTCAGCACGATCACGACCGCTCCGATGCTGGCCACCGTCAGATTCAGCGCCAAGAGCCCTCGCAGACGGGGTGTGGCGAGGTATATCCGGGTGCCGCGGGTCAACCGGTCGATGAACGGCCGCTCCGCTCGATTTCCGGTTCCCGGCAGCCTGACGCTGCGCACCAGCGCCGCCGACACCAGAAACCCGATCGTGGTCCCGATGAACAGGTTGGAGGACGAGATCACCATCAGCAAGAGCCCCGCCATCACCGGGCTGACGACGTTCTCGATATCGTAGGCCAGACGCGACAAGGACAGCGCTCGGGTATAGTCCGCCTCGTCCGGCAACACGTCGGGAATGGCCGCCTGAAAGGTGGGGGTAAACGTCGCCGAGGCTGCCTGCAGCACGAAGATCAGGACGTAGATCTGCCAGGCCGCGTCGATGAAGGGCAGTGCCAGCGCAGCCGCAGCGCGGATCAGGTCGGCGCCGATGAGTACCCGCCGCCGGTCGAGCCGGGCGACGAAGGCGGTGGCGAGCGGCGACAGGCCGACATAAGCGATCATCTTGATCGTCAGCGCGATGCCGAGAACCTGTCCGGCGCGCTCTCCCGCAATCTGGTACGCAGTCAGCCCCAACGCCACCGTCAGAAGGCCAGTGCCCAGCAACGCCACGACCTGCGCAGCGAAGAGGCGCGCGTAGGTGCGGTTTTTCAGGATGCGCAGCATGGCCGAAAGCAAAGCACCGGTCCGGCGCACCGGCAAGCGGAAAGGCTGGCACGGCAGAGGCGCCGCCGTTAGACTTGGCGCGGGTGGCAGGGGGCACAGGCATGGGCAGGCCAATCGATAAGGTCACGATCGTCGGCGGCGGCACCGCGGGCTGGCTGGCGGCGACGCTGCTGCAGGCCTATGGCCGCAAGAAGGCGCCCGGTTCGAAGCCGCTTAAGATCTCGGTCATCGAATCGCCCGACATTCCTACGGTGGGCGTCGGCGAGGCGACGGTGCCGGCAATGGTGCGCACGCTGCAGAGCGCGGGCGTCTCTGAGCGGGAGTTTTTCAAGACCTGCAACGCCTCGTTCAAGCTGGGTGTCGTCTTCGACCATTGGAACGTCGACAAGGCCGGCAAGCGTGTCACTTACATAAACCCGTTTTCCGCCGCGC
Organism: Paracoccaceae bacterium; assembly: GCA_024644285.1. Classification (GTDB taxonomy): domain Bacteria; phylum Pseudomonadota; class Alphaproteobacteria; order Rhodobacterales; family Rhodobacteraceae; genus JAHELH01. Next base: position 5,156 of record JAHELH010000086.1, read on the forward strand.
CGACGATCAACGGTATCGACATGGCCCATTACTATCAGCGTTTTGGCGCCGGGCCGCTGGACTATGTGCAGGCCTATTCGCCGGCGGTCGATCTGTGGCGGGCGCGCAAGGGGCCTCGGGCCGCGGGGTCGAAGGAATTCGACTATCCTATCGGCTTTGCGTATCACCTCGACGCCGGCAAGTTTGCCGGGATGCTGACCGAACATTGCGTCAAGAACGGTGTGAATCACATCCGCGAGAATGTCCTCGAGGTGGAGCAGGACGAAAGCGGCGCAATCTCGGCCCTGAAGCTCGACAAAACCGGGCGGCACAAGGTCGAGTTGGTGATCGACTGCACCGGGTTTCGCGGTCTGATCATCAACAAGGCGTTGCAGGAGCCATTCCTGAGCTACTCGAAATACCTCGCCAACGACAAGGCGATGGCGGTGCAGATCCCGCATCCCGACCCCGACGCGATCGAGCCGGTGACCCGCTCGACCGCGTTAGGCGCGGGCTGGTCCTGGCGGGTGCCGCTCTACAATCGGATCGGCACCGGGTACGTGTTCTCCAGCGCGCATCGGACGGACGACGAGGCGCGCGAGGAATTCCTGGCGCATCTCGAGCCCGCCGCCAAGGATGCCGAGCCGCGGATCATCCCGATGCGGGTCGGGCGAAACCGCAATGCCTGGGTGAAGAACTGTGTCGCCATCGGTCTGTCGGGAGGCTTCATCGAGCCGCTGGAATCGACGGCGATTTACATGATCGACATGTGCATCCGCTGGCTGATCACCTATTTTCCGGACAACGAGTTCCCGGATCCGCTGCGGCAGCGCTACAATCACCTGGTCGATCAGCTCTACGACGAAGTGCGCGATTTCGTCTGCCTCCATTACCGGCTGGGCAACCGTACAGACAGCCAGTACTGGATCGACGCCCGGACCGAACTGGAGGTCTCCGACCGGCTGGCGGAAAACATCGAGCTGTGGCGACACAACCTGCCGTTCCATTATGACCTGCCGTTCACCACGCTCTTCGACGCCGGCACCTATACGGCGGTGCTGCTGGGCAAGAAGGTTTACGAAACCGGTTTTGCCAAGGGCAAGATCGGCAGCGGGCTGTCACTGGACCCGCAGCTATGGAAGACGGCGCTGGAGCAGATGCGGCAGCGGACGAAGAAGTTCCTGCGCGGTGCGTCGGACCACCACGACCTCTTGGCCGAACTGCGCGGCGAGGAGCGTGCGCTGGGTTTCAAAGCCGCGTTTCCGGTGGCGCAGGCGACCGTGCCGCTGCCTGGTGCGGCGCCGGCTTTCAAGGCGCCCCGGCCGCGGCCTGCCGCTTCGGATGGCGAGCCGAACATGCTATAGGGCGGGACGCCGATGCCCCGCAGTGTCCAGCGCAGGCCGGCCCGGGAAACGCAAGACCCATCAATCGGTGCAAACGGTTCCAGCCAACTGCTTCACGCTCTAGCGCCACTTCGCCAGCGGCGGAAGGCTCATCAGAACCGCGTCGGCATCGTGACCGGTCGCTAGCCCGAACTTGGTGCCCCGGTCATAGACCAGATTGTATTCGGCGTAGAGCCCGCGATGCACAAGTTGCGTTTCGCGGTCGTCTTCGGTCCAGCCCTGGTCCCGCCGCCGCTCGGTGACCGGCAGGAAGGCCGGCAGGAAAGCCCGGCCGACATCCTGGGTAAAGGCGAAGTCCGCCTCCCAGTCGCCGCTGTTGAGATCGTCGTAAAAGATGCCGCCGACGCCCCGCGCGCGCTTGCGGTGCGGGATGAAGAAATACTCGTCGGCCCACGCCTTGAAGCGGGGATAATAGTCCGGATTGTGCGCCTCGCACCGCGCCTTCAGCGTGGCGTGGAAGTGCGCGGTATCCTCCGCGTATTCGATGCATGGATTCAGGTCCGATCCACCGCCGAACCACCAGGCGCCGGGCGTCCAGAACATCCGTGTGTTCATGTGCACCGCGGGGCAATGCGGGTTCTGCATGTGCGCGACCAGACTGATACCGCTGGCCCAAAAGCGCGGGTCGTCCGCGATCCCCGGCACGCCGCGGGCCGCCATCGCCTGTTGCGCCGCCGTGCCCAGCGTTCCGTAGACGGTCGAGACGTTCACGCCGACCTTTTCAAAACAGCGCCCCCCGCGCATGACGCTCATCAATCCGCCGCCGGCATCCTCGCCGCCGTCGGATCCGCGCTGGGTCTCCGTGACTTCGAACCGGCCCGCGGGGCGATCCGCGAAAGGCCCGGTGGACTGAGTGTCCTCCAGCCTTTCGAAGGCTTCCACGATCTGGTCGCGGATCTCCCGAAACCAGGCAGAGGCGCGCGCCTTTCGGTCGTCGAAATCGTCGCTCATGCAGCGGCTCCGGGCGTTGATCGACGCCTTAATGCAACGACGCCGCGACGGTGTCGAGCAGCGACCGCCCGCCATCCACCGTCAGGATTTGCCCGGTCATGAAACTGGACCCGTCCGAGGCGAGAAACTGTGCCGCCTCGGCCAGTTCCTGGGCGCTGGCGATGCGGCCCAGCGGCGTATGCGCGATGATTTCCTCGCGGTATTTGTCGTCTTCCTTCAGCGCCTCCATCAGGCTGGCGCTCATGACCGATCCGAAGGCGACCGCGTTGACGCGGATGCGTTCGGGCGCGAGGGCAACCGCCATGGCTCGGGTCATCTGGTCCAATGCCGCGCTGGAAATCGAATAGGCCAGCAATTTGGGATGCGCGCGCCGCGCGGCAATGGAAGACAGGTTGATGATCGAACCGGCGCTGCCCTCTTCCTTGCCGGCTTCCTTGGACTGCTTGATCATCCTGCGCGCCACCAGTTGCGTCAGGCGCAGGCTGGTCATCAGGTTCTGCTTCAACAGCATCTCGACCGCGTCGTCGTCGGGATTCAGTGGATCGGATATCATCATCTGCCGGCTGGCATTGACCAGGATGTCGACCTGGTCGAAAGCGTCGATCGTGGCCGATAGCAGATTGGCCAATGTCAGCTTTTGTCGCAGGTCACCGGCGAAGTAACGGACGTTGCTGTCCTCCTTTTCGGCCTCCTCGCCCACCTCTCGTATCAGCTTTGCCTCGTCCATGTCCGCGAACATCACGTTGGCCTTGCGGTCGGCGAAATGCTGCGCGATGGCGAGGCCGACCCCGTTGGCGGCCCCGGTCACGATGGCGGTCTTGCCGGAAATGGCTAGAGGCATGTTCGGTGATTCCCGTGTTTGTCCGGCGCAGAGTACCGGGATTCAAAGCCTGCGGCGACGTGGCTTCGCCGCCAGCAGTATCTTGAAGTGTGCATCCCCGGCAATTTCGGTGACATCCTGGAACAGGCGGCGCGTTTCGGCCTCGTAGGGCAGATGCCTGTTCGCCACCAGCCAAAGCCGGCCCGCCGGCTTCAACATCCGGGCCGCCGCGGCAATGAAGGCGCGGCCCAGGCCCGGTTCGGCATCGCGGCCGGTATGAAACGGCGGGTTTGTCACGACGGCGTCGAGCGGTGCGTCCGGGCAGAACTGCAGCACATCGGCCCAGTGAAACACCGCCCGCGGGTCGACAACATTGCGGCGCGCGCAGTCCAGCGCGGCGTGATCCGCCTCGACCAGATGCAGCGTTGCGACCCCCTTGCGGTCGAGGATCGCGCGCGAAAGGTAGCCCCAACCGGCGCCGAG
>JAHELH010000386.1 GCA_024644285.1 Paracoccaceae bacterium
TGTGATAGGCGCGGTATTCGTGGCTGTTGGCATAGTGCTGGCGGCGCAGCAGCTCCTCCTCGGACTTCTTCGAGAACGTGTCGAGGAACTTGGCGTGCAGCAGGCAGCCGCTGGCCTTCTCTCCGCCCCATTCGTCGTAGACCAGGTTCAGCCCGCGCGGCAGGATCGAGTGGGTAGAACTGACATAGGTGTAATTCCTGTCCCACTTGACCAGCGGGATCTTGTTCAGCGCCGGCGCGCGTTCCGGCCTGTCGTGAAAGAACGCCCGCGCCCGCGGTCCGCCCTGGATCCACAGATTGCCGAACTTGTGGTTCTTCGAGATCACGTAATTGCCGCTGTCGAACCAGGTCGCGATCTCGAACGGGTTCTGTCCCTCGCGGTAGGGAAAGGCGTCGATCGGCCCTTTCGGATACATGTCCAGCAGCATCGCGCTGAACGACCGGATCGACGAGGCGTCCAGCCAGTCGGTCAGGGCCCGGATCGACCGCGTGTCGCAGAACGGGTAGACCAGGAACTCGTCGACATCGACCACCAGCGTCCAGTGGCCGTGGCCGTATTTCGACTGCAGCCAGTTCAGCCAGTCGACCCCGAACCGCGAGCGCTTGTAGCTTTCCGTGGTCGACCACAGCGACACGTCAGGCTGCGCCACCAGGTATTCGCTGCTGCCGTCGTCCGAGCCGTTATCCACCATCAGGAAATGGTTCACGCCAAGTTCGCGGTAGTACTTCAGAAAGTATTCCAGCCGGACCTTTTCGTTCCGCAGGGTCGAAAAGACCAGGATATCCTCGGATCCGATGATGTTGGTCCGGTCGGACACGACGGCAAGTTCCCGGCGCTTGCGGAATGCGCGGATTCGCCACCGCTTGCGCTGCAACCTCAGCCGATATGACCGCAAGGCGCCCAAACTGCTTCCTCTGGCCTCGGCACTTTGCCGGTGCTCCGCCCGCGCCCTATCACGTCAACTTTAAGACTATGTTGAAGTGATCGTCCCACGTCGGAACCTTGGCTTGGGACCTTGCCTGCTCGTCCCCGAAACGCCGTGCCTTCTTGTTGTTCATCAGCCGACGGACTGATTGCGCCCATGAATACACGTCGTCAGAGTCCACGTAAACGGGGCTGTCCCCAAGTATTTCCCGGTACACGGCCAAATTGCGACAGATCACCGGCACCCCCAGCAGCGCCGCCTCGGCGGGCGGCAGGCCGAACCCCTCGGCCTCGCTGGGGCACAACAGCCCGCGCGATCCGGCGAGTAATGCCGCGACCCCGGCATCGCTCAGTCCGGTGCGCTCGAAGATCGCCCGCCCGCGCAGGGCCGCGGCATCGAGCCGCCGGAACAACGCCGGATCGGCCCAGCCGCGATGCCCCGCGATGACCAGCCGGGGCACGTCGTCCGGCGGCATATCGGCTACCAGCGCCTCCCAGACATCCAGCAGCAGGTCGTACCTCTTGCGCGGCTCGATGGTTCCGACCGACACGAAATAGGGCTTCGACAGGTCCAACTCAGGCGGCAGTTGCGCCGGATCCGGGGGCGGCAGGGCCACGCCCAGATGCGCCACCACGCCGTCCGGGCAGCGCCCGAAGCTGCCGAACCAGCGCTCGGCATCGTCCCGCGTCGCCGCGGAATTGTAGATCGCCAGATCGACATGCCGCGCCACCCGCCGCATCCGCGCCTCGAACCGCGCCGCCATGCCGGGACGCTGGTGCTGCGGGAAATCCAACGGGATCGTGTCGTGCACCAGCACCGCGACCCGCGCCTCGGGCACAGCGCGCCAGGCCGCGAAGACCTCGTCGCGCAGGTTGGAATGGCCCACGTTGAGATAGGCACAGCCGCGCGGCAGGTTACGCCGCAGCATCCGCGCCAGCCGCCCGGTCCGGCAGCGCGCCAGCGCAAAGCGCCGCAGATCGGCCTGCGCACGTCGCCGCGCGGGCGTCGCCTTGCGGGTCAATAGGCCGATCAGATCGGTCTTGCCCCAGTCGGCCTCTCCGTCCAGCCGCTTAGCGATCTCGACCATCCCGGTCCGGTCCAGCAGGATGTATCCCAGCGACGTCCGTATCAGAGCGAAAACAGGCTCTGTTTCAGCCAAAAGCCGCTGCAGATAGGCGCGCTCGACCCTGTCGATGCCGGTATCCGGGCCGCGTCCGACCCGGCTGATCAACCTGGTCAGATCCAGGCAACGGGCCGCGGGCCTAGCGCTCGTAATGGCCGTTCTGGTGCCATCTCCAGGCATCGCTGATCATCGTCTCCAGGGTCGACCGGCGCGGCGTCCAGCCCAGTTC
>JAHELH010000087.1:0-4901 GCA_024644285.1 Paracoccaceae bacterium
AACGCATTGCCGGCCACAGAGAAACCGAGGAAAAAGTATGTTGGAAGTCAAGAACCTGCACGTCAAACTTGAAGAAGAGGACAAGGCGATCCTCAAGGGTGTCGACCTCAAGGTGGGCACCGGCGAGGTGCACGCGATCATGGGACCGAACGGATCGGGCAAGTCTACGATGTCCTATGTCCTGTCGGGCCGCGACGGATACGAGGTGACAGAAGGCTCGGCCACGCTGCTGGGCGAGGACATCCTCGAGATGGAGCCGGAAGAGCGCGCCGCGGCGGGGCTTTTCCTGGCGTTCCAGTATCCCGTCGAGATCCCCGGCGTGGGCAACATGACCTTCCTGCGCACCGCGCTGAACGCGCAGCGGAAGGCGCGCGGCGAGGACGAGATGTCGGCCACCGACTTTCTCAAGCTGATCCGCGCCAAGGCCAAGGATCTGGACATCGACGCCGACATGCTGAAACGCCCGGTCAACATGGGCTTCTCGGGGGGCGAGAAAAAGCGCAACGAAATCCTGCAGATGGCGGTGCTGGCCCCGAAGATGTGCATCCTGGACGAGACCGACAGCGGGCTCGATGTCGACGCGATGAAACTGGTGGCCAAGGGTGTCAACGCGCTGCGCGATGCCGGGCGGTCGTTCCTGGTGATCACCCACTACCAGCGGCTTCTGGACCACATCGTGCCGGATGTCGTGCACATCATGGCAGACGGCAAGATCGTCAAGTCGGGCGGCAAGGAACTTGCGCTCGAGGTCGAGGAAAACGGCTATGCCGACATCCTAAGCGAGGTAGCCTGATGGCGACGGCGGCACAGACGAAGCCCGCAGTTAGCTGGATCGACGCCCTGACGCCGCCCGCCGGCGCAGGTTGGGCCGAGACCGCGCGCGGCGCCGCTTTGACGCGGCTGCGCGCGATGGGGCTGCCGGGGCGGCGCGACGAATATTGGAAATACGCCCGGCCCGACGGGCTGACGGCGGAAACCGCGAAACCGGCGGCGGTCTTCGACGCGGGCGAAGCGCCGATGTTCCACGATATCGACCGGCTGAAGATCGTCTTCGTCGACGGCGTCTTCGATGCGGACGCCTCGGACGACCTGTCGCTTGCAGGGGTCGAAATCGAGCGGCTGGCCGATGCGGCGCAGGCCGACATTCACTGGGCGAAGGACCATTACGGCGTTCTGGAAGAACGCGGCCAGACGCCGGTTGAACGACCGCTGGCGGCGCTGAACACGGCTATGGCAGAGGACGGTGTGATGATCCGCGCGACCGGGCGGGCAAGCCGGCCCGTCAACTTGGTTTACCATCATAAATCCGAGACATCCGACGCGATCCTGCATCACTGCATCAAGCTGGAAGCCGGCGCGGACCTGACGGTGCTGGAAAACGGCCCCGCCGCCGCGCGGTTCAACAAGGTGATGGAGGTCGATATCGCCGACGGCGCGGCCTTTCATCACGTTCGCGCCCAGGGCCGCGACCATGAGCGCCAGGCGGTTACGCATATCTTCGCGCGGCTGGGCCGCGACAGCACCTTCAAGTCCTTTACCATGACTGCGAACGGCATTCTGACCCGGAACGAGTGCGTGGTGGAACTGGCTGGCGACGATGCCGTGGCTCATGTGGCCGGGGCCGCGGTGGGCGACCGCGATTTTCACCACGACGACACCGTGTTCGTCACCCATGACGCGGTGAATTGCGAAAGCCGTCAGGTGTTCAAGAAGGTGCTGCGCAATGGCGCGACCGGCGTGTTCCAGGGCAAGATCCTGGTGAAACCGGATGCGCAGAAAACCGATGGATACCAGATCAGCCAGTCGCTTCTGCTGGACGAGGACAGCCAGTTCTTTGCCAAGCCGGAACTGGAGATCTACGCCGACGACGTGCAGTGCAGCCATGGCTCGACCACCGGTGCCATCGACGAGGACGCGCTGTTCTATCTGCGCGCGCGCGGCATTCCGAAACCGGATGCCCAGGACCTGCTGGTGCTGGCCTTCCTGGCCGAGGCCATCGACGAAATCGAGGATCCGCAGATCGCCGAGGACATCCTCGACCGGATGCGGGCCTGGCTGGTGCGCCGCCGCTCCTGATGGCGCTGGGGCCCGACATACTGGCCACCTATGCAGGCCCGCGCACGGTGATGCGGCGCCTGCTGGCGCAAGGTCAGCGCGAGGACAGGGCGCTTGTCTACCTCATGCTGGGCTGCGCGCTGATCTTCGTCGCGCAATGGCCGCGCTTGGCGCGCGAGGCCCATCAAAACGACGCTGTGCCGCTCGACGCGCTGCTGGGCGGCGCGTTGATGGGCTGGCTGTTCCTGGCGCCGCTGGCGCTTTACGGTCTTGCAGCGCTGGCCCATCTTGTGGCGCGCCTGCTTGGCGGGTGCGGTGGCTGGTACGGGGCGCGGCTTGCACTGTTCTGGTCGCTTCTGGCCTCAAGCCCGCTCTGGCTGCTGAACGGACTGGTCGCCGGCTTTATCGGTCCCGGTCCCGCGCTGACCCTGACCGGACTGGTGGCGCTGACGGTTTTCGGGCTGTTCTGGCTGCTGTCGCTTGTCGAGGCCGAACGGCCAGAGGTTGTGGCATGACGTTGACGCTGCCCGATCTTCTGCGCCTGGCCTGGGAGACGATCCGCGCCCCCCGGGAAGCCGCGCGGGTCGTCATGGGTGTCGATCTGCCGCGCACCGCGCGCTGGGAGGCGCTGTTCGCGCTGGTCATGGTCGGCACGCTGCTCGCCATCGCGATCACCTATCTCTTCACCGGCGATCTGGTGATGTACCTGGGGGTCATCCCGGCTACGCCAATCACAGCCGCGATCATCTCGGTCTCGGCCTCCGTCATCACCGTCTTCGCCATCTACTGGATCGGCACCGCCCTTGGCGGCAGCGGCGGTTTCGGCGATGCCATCCTGCTGGTGGCCTGGACCCAGTTCGTGGTGATCTGCATGCAATTGGCGCAGCTTGTCACCTTCCTGCTGCTGCCGGCGATCTCGGTCCTGATCGAGGTCGCGGCGTCGGTGATCTCGGTCTGGATCCTGACAAACTTCATCGCCGAACTTCACGGGTTCAAGTCGCTCGCCAAGGTATTTCTCATGATGCTGGTGTCGCTATTCGGTCTCGCCTTCGGTGTGACGCTGATCCTTGCCGTGATCGGCGTGTCGGTCCCGGAGGTGAGCCCATGAGCTACGATGTGGACCGCATTCGGGCCGATTTCCCGATCCTGGGCCGCGAGGTCAACGGCAGGCCGCTGGTCTACCTCGATAACGGTGCTTCGGCGCAAAAGCCGCAGGCGGTCATCGATGCCGTGGTGCAGGCCTATGCGCAGGAATATTCCAACGTTCACAGGGGGCTGCACTATCTCTCGAACCTCGCGACCGAGAAATACGAGGCCGTGCGCGGAAAGATCGCCCGTTTTCTGAACGCTGGTTCAGAAGACGAGATCGTGATGAACACCGGCACCACCGAGGGCATCAACATGGTTGCCTATGGCTGGGCCATGCCGCGGATGCAGGCCGGCGACGAGATCGTGCTGAGCGTGATGGAGCACCACGCCAACATCGTGCCCTGGCATTTCCTGCGCGAACGCCAGGGGGTGAAACTGGTCTGGGTCGATATCGAGCCGGACGGGTCGCTCGATCCGCAGAAGGTGCTGGACGCGATCACGCCAAGGACCAAACTGGTCGCGGTCACGCATCTGTCGAACGTGCTGGGCACCAGGGTCGATGTGAAGGCGATCACTGCGGGAGCGCATGCCAAGGGCGTCCCAGTCCTGGTCGACGGCAGCCAGGCGGCGGTGCATTTGCCGGTCGACGTGCGCGATATCGGCTGCGACTTCTACGCCATTACCGGCCACAAGCTCTATGGCCCTTCCGGCTCGGGCGCGATCTACGTCAAGGCCGACCGCATGGCGGAGATGCGCCCCTTCATGGGCGGCGGCGACATGATCCGCGAGGTTCACAAGGACGGCATCACCTGGAACGACCCGCCGATGAAGTTCGAGGCGGGCACGCCGGGCATCGTGGCGATGATCGGTCTGGGCGCGGCGCTGGATTACATGACCGGGCTGGGGATGCAGGCCATCGCCGATCACGAGGCGGACCTGCGCGACTACGCCTTCCAGCGGTTCGCCGGGCTGAACTGGCTTCAATTGCAGGGCACCGCGCCGGGCAAGGCCGCGATCTTTTCCTTCACGCTCGACGGTCCGGCCCATGCCCACGACATCTCGACCGTGCTTGACAAGCGCGGGGTGGCGGTGCGCGCCGGGCATCACTGCGCCGGGCCGCTGATGGACCATCTGGGCGTCACGGCGACCTGCCGGGCGTCGTTCGGGCTGTACAACACGCGGGCCGAGGTCGACGTCCTTGTCGATGCGCTGCAGCTGGCGCACGAGCTTTTCGCCTGAGCCATGGGCGACAGCCAGGACATCGCGGCGACGCTGGCGCAGGTGTCGGTTGGCATCCTGACATGGCGGCGGCCCTCGACCCTGCGCTATGCGCTGAAATCCTATGCCCGGGCCGGTCTGCTAAAAGCAGTGGGCGAGGTCATGCTTTTCGCCAATGCCAGCGACCCGCGTGAGATCCACCTTGCCGGGGCGTTTGGCCTGAAAGTCCTGAAAAGCCAAGACAATATCGGCATCGGCCCGGCCTTCGCGCAACTGGCGCAGGCCGCGCAGGGGCGGTATTTCCTGTTCCTCGAGAACGACTGGCCCTGCATCGAGCCGCCGGACGTGGCGCAGCGGCGGCTGGCCTGCGGCGTGGCGCTGCTGGAAAGCGGCGAGGCCGACGCGGTGCGGTTCCGGCACCGTCGCAAATACGGCCATCCGCTCTACAGCCGCGCCCGGTGCGAAGGTCACGAACTGGATTCCGCCAACCTGCCGCACATCTTCGACGCTGTGCATTGGGCGGATCGGCCCGAGACCGC
>JAHELH010000087.1:5001-8765 GCA_024644285.1 Paracoccaceae bacterium
CGATTGCGAGCCGGCCTGCGCCGCTCTATATCCGGGCGAACGCACCCGTAGCTCAGCTGGATAGAGCGCTGCCCTCCGAAGGCAGAGGTCACAGGTTCGAATCCTGTCGGGTGCGCCAGCCTCCAGTCCCGATTCTGGCCGCGCAGCGTTTCCATGACCCTTGCGGGACACACCGCGGCTGTGCAGAACGGCTGGAAACGCTGCACGAAGGGACACGGGATGAGCAAGATCGCCGCCATCGAGACGCGCCTGTTCCATATTCCCCTGGCCGAGGTACTGGTCGATGCAAAGCACGGCGATCACCACCATTTCGAACTCGTAACCGCCACCGTCCGGACCGACGACGGGGCAGAGGGGACGGGTTACACCTATACCGGCGGCAAAGGCGGCCACGCGATCAGGGCAATGATCGACCACGATCTCGCGCCGTTACTGGTTGGCCAACAGTCCGAGGAGGTCGAGGAACTCTATGACGCGATGCAATGGCACGTGCATTATGTCGCCCGCGGCGGCATCGCCTCGTTCGCGATCTCGGCCGTCGATATCGCCTTGTGGGACCTGCGCGGGTGCCGCACCGGACTGCCGCTCTGGCAGATGGCGGGCGGGGCAGGGCGAAACTGCAGGGCCTATTGCGGTGGCATCGACCTGGGGTTCGACCTGCCAAAGCTGCTGGACAGAGTGCGCGGCTATCTCGATCGGGGCTTCGACGGCGTGAAGATCAAGATCGGCAAGCCCGACCTTGCCGAGGATCTGGAGCGCATCGCGGCGGTCAGGGATCTCATCGGTCCCGATGTGACCTTCATGGTGGACGCGAACTATTCGATGAACGTCGAGCAGGCGATAGCGGCGGCCCGCGCCATGGCGCCATACGACATCACCTGGTTCGAAGAGCCAATCATCCCCGACGACTACCAAGGATATGCCCGCATCGCCGAGGCGACGGGCATGCCGCTGGCCATGGGCGAGAACCTGCATACGATCCACGAGTTCGAATACGCGTTCCGGCAGGCCAGTCTCAGCTACATCCAGCCCGACGCCTCGAATTGCGGCGGCATCACCGGCTGGTTGCAGGTCGCCAGGATGGCGCGTGAATTCGGCCTGCCGGTCTGCAGCCACGGGATGCAGGAGCTGCATGTGAGCCTGGTTTCCGCGCAACCCAACGCGGGATGGATCGAGGTGCATTCCTTCCCGATCGACCGGTTCACGACCCGTCCGCTTGTGGTCGAGCACCACCGCGCCGTGGTGCCGGATATGCCCGGTATCGGTGTTTCGTTCGACTGGAAGAAACTCGACGCGGCGAACCTGATCGGTGCTTGAATACGTGGATGCCTTGGACCCGCACTTTCCGTCCAGTGTGCGATTTTCAGCGCTTTTCCGCTCTGCGAGAAAACTGTTGACGCATTCCGGCAATCGCAACTAGCTTCTCGCGGCGGAACAATTGTCCCGTGCCACAAGAAAAATGCGCATGTTCGATCCGCCGGACGCACGATGCGCAAAACAAGGTTCCGACGTCGCGCGATGCCGTTCGGGACCACGACAGGAGAGAAACATGACCAGAAAGTTCACCTCGCTTCTGGCGGGCACCGCCGTTGCGCTGTCCGCCCAGGCCGCCCTGGCAGCCGGACATCTCGATGAAATCACCGTGGCCTATTTCCTCGAATGGCCGATGCCGTTCCAGTACGCCAAGGAGATGGGCACCTACGAGGAAGAGATGGGCGTCAAGATCAACTGGGTCAGCTTCGACACCGGCACGGCGATGTCGGCCGCCATGGCCTCGGGCGACGTGCATCTCTCGGTCAGCCAGGGCGTCCCGCCCTTCGTCGTCGCGACCTCGGCCGGCCAGGATCTGCAGATCCTCGACGTGGCCGTCAGCTATTCCGAGAACGACAACTGCGTCGTGCGCTCAGACCTGGAGATCGACAAGGACAGCGCCGGCGAACTGGCCGGCAAGAAGGTCGCCGTGCCGCTGGGCACCGCGGCGCATTATGGCTTTCTCAGCCAGATGAACCATTTCGGCGTCGATCTCGCCTCACTCGAGGTCGTGGACATGGCGCCCGCCGAAGGTGCCGCGGCGCTCAGCCAGGGGGCGGTCGACATGGCCTGCGGTTGGGGCGGCGCGCTGCGCCGGATGAAGGAATCGGGCAACATTCTGCTCACCGGCACCGAGAAGGAGGAACTGGGGATCCTGGTCTTCGACGTCACCTCTGCGCCTGCCAGCTTCGTCGCCGAGAACGGCGATCTGGTCGCGAAGTTCCTCAAGGTCACGGCCGACGCAAACGATATGTGGAATTCCGGCGAGAGCAAGGACGAGATGCTGCCGGTGATCGCCAAGGATGCGGGCATGGACCCCGATGCCACGGAACAGACCATGGCGACCTTTGAATTCCCGGGCGTCGAGGAACAACTCAGCGAGAAATGGCTGGGCGGCGGCGCGCAGTCCTTCATGAAGGGCGTGGCCGACGTCTTTGTGAATGCCGGGTCGATCGATGCGGCGCTCGACAGCTATGACGGCGCGGTCAACACCGGCCCGCTGAGTGCCGCTGCGGGCATGTAATCCGCCCCAAACACGAACTGGCCCGGCGCAACCCGCGCCGGGCCGCCCTGATCGGGACTGATTGTTGGAGATGCGCATGTCCGGGCTGGTTCTCGACAAGATTTCCATGCGGTTCGATCTGCCCAACGGCAGCCACGTTCAGGCGCTCAAGGACGTATCGCTCAATATCAAGAGCGGCGAGTTGATGAGCGTCCTAGGCCCCTCGGGCTGCGGCAAGACCACGCTATTGAACATCATCGCCGGGTTTCTGGCGCCGACCGAGGGCCAGGTCCGCCTGAACGATCACGTCGTAACCGGCCCGGCGCAGGAACGCGGAATGGTGTTTCAGAAGGGCGCGCTTTTCGAGTGGATGAACGTGCGCCACAATGTTTCCTTCGGGCCGCGCATGAACGGGGTGCCGAGATCGGAATATACACCGAAGGTCGACCGCCTGCTGGACGTCGTCGGGCTGCGGGATTTCAAGGAAAAGGCGATCTACGAGCTATCGGGCGGCATGCAGCAGCGCGTGGCGCTGGCCCGCTGCCTGGCCAACGAGCCCGACGTCATTCTTATGGACGAGCCGCTGGGCGCGCTGGATGCGCTGACGCGGGAGAAGATGCAAAGCTTGGTGCTCGATCTCTGGAAAGAGACCGGCAAGACGATCATTCTGATCACTCACTCGGTCGAGGAGGCACTGCTGCTGGGCGAACGCCTGCTTGTCATGGCGCCGCGCCCCGGACGGATCCACAAGGAGTACCGACTGCCCTTTGCAGAGATGGGCGTTGGGGCGGATCTGCGCGAGATCAAGCATGATCCGCGCTACAACGAGACGCGCGAGGAAATCCTCAACATGATCTGGGATATGGAAGAAGAAATCATGGGCCGCACGGAGGTGGCCGTATGACAATCCTTTTAATCTATGTCCTGATCTTCGTCGCGGCCTATCTCGCCGTGACCTTCGTCAGTTCCAAGCTGGAAGAGCGCCACGACTTCACGTCACTGAAGACCGTGACTTTCGGGGATGAAAGCGCGGTGCGGCCGAACCGGGCGGCTAGCATCATCTCGGTGGTGGCCATCTTCCTGATCTGGGGCGCCTTTACCGGGTCGAAACTGACGCCGATCCACGCGCCCGGGCCCTTCGTCGGGGACGGGGAATTCACCTACACGCTGCGCGCCGCCGACGGCCGCGAAGACGACGCCACCGTGCTGGTTCGGGTGTTCGAGGTCGGCA
>JAHELH010000387.1 GCA_024644285.1 Paracoccaceae bacterium
AAATCCATGTGCGGCCTGGCACCGGGCCGGTATTTTTTCCTTGCAGCCCCGGCCCGGAGTTTATATCTGACGCGTCACATCGGATGCGGGCGTAGCTCAGGGGTAGAGCATTACCTTGCCAAGGTAAGGGTCGTGAGTTCGAATCTCATCGCCCGCTCCAATGAAACAGGCCGCCCACGGGGCGGCTTTTTCGTTTCGCGATGCCGTGCGCCGGAAATCGGGCCCCTGAACGGGTAGAGGCGCAGGATTCACCCCACGCCTCATCCTATTCATCACTCCGAGTCGAACGGATGACCAAGCAAAGTTGACCTAAGCAAGGATACCTCGGACGATCAAAGACCGGGTCAGATATCGCTGTAAGCCTAGCACGAAGCCCCCGCTCCGGCAACGGAAACCGGCGCGGCGACGGCGATTTCCGGCGACTCAGAGCACCTGCACCCCGCTGCCCAGGACGTAGGTGTTGGCGCAGCCCGGCGTGGCGTTGTCGCGCAGGCGCCAGATGCCCGAGAGGTCGTCGAACAGGGTCGGAATGATCGCGAAGCCGTTGTGCAGGTTGGTCACCGTGTTCTCGGTCGCGGTCAGCCGCGGGCCGCGATAGCCGTACTGGTAGATGCCGAAATGCGGGCGCGGCAGGTTCGGGCTGGCCGGGGTGGCGCCGCCGGAGATGTCGTTCTGCCCGATCGTGGCGTTGTCGACATGGCCGAGGAACACCCCGTGCATGTCGGTCGTCGTGGCCAGCGGCATCACGGCGATCACGTTGCCCTCGATCCGGGCCCGCGCCACCGTGTTGGCGGGACGGCGCAGCCCCCAGGTCGGCGGCAGAGCGTCGCGGCGCGAGCTTGCGCCGACTCGGATGCCGTCATTGGCGCCCTCGATGCGGTTGTTCAGGATATGCGTGTCCTCGACGCTGTCGCCGGCGACGGTGATGCCCTGCGCCATGGTGGCCGCCTCGTTGATCGCGAAGCTGCGGATGCTCAGGATGGTGCTGCGCCGCCCGCCGATCACCGCGCGGCCGCGCGGATCGCGGATCGCCTCGTCGACGATGTTGATCAGGTGCTGGCGCATCTCGATCACGTTCGCCACGCGGCCCTGCCGGTTCAGGCCGAGGGCCCGCGCCAGGCCGCGGAAGACCACCGGCTCGGTGCGCAGGTTGACTTCGACGCGGCTGGTTTCCAGCGTGTTCGGCACCTTGGTGGTGAACAGCCCGTCAAGCGGCACCCGGCGGCTGCCGATGCTGACATTGCCGCGCGACCGCCGGGCGCCGGGGAAATCCAGCACCGACCGCCGCATCAGCGCCACCAGCGCCGGATCGGCCAGCACGCGGCGGCGAACGATGCCGCCGCCGACATTGACCGGGGTGATCAGGTTGTTCTCGATCACCGAGCGGCGGGCGCCGATGACCTGGATGCCGATCTGGCTTTGCCCGACCTTCAGCGTGCAGTCGCGGATCAGCACCTTGCCGGTGCGGTTGCGGGCGCGGGCATTGCCGTTGCGCGTCGAGATGCAGGCGGTCATCCGGTTGCGCCCGGCGCGGCAGCGGCCGCGCACCCGCTCGACCGAGACGTCGCCGCAATCGATCATGGTCAGCGCGCCGAGGCGGCCGTCCTGGCGGAACCGCCCCTGGCTGCCGGTCGGCCCGCCATTGACCGACAGGTCGGTGACGCGGGCGGTGGCGCAGTCGCGGAACAGCAGCGCCGGCTCGCTCTCTGCCACGCTGAGAACGGTCTGCGGTCCGGTGCCTTCCACGATGATATGCCCGAGGCCCTCGAACCGGACCGCGCGCGGCAGGGAGAAATTGCCCGCGCGCAGGCAGATGCGGGCGCTCTGGCCGGGCTGCAGGCCATTGGCGACGCTGACAAGCTCCTGAGCATTGCGCACCACGAAGGTGCAGAGGCCCGACGCGGTGCGGCGGCACAGGATGTCCAGCGCCTCCTGCACGGTCTCCGCGCCCATGTTGCAAGTGCTGTCGTCGTATCCGATGTCCTCGGCATGCAGGCAGGTCAGCGTCGGGAACTCGGCGCGCAGGTCGGTGATGTTGGACAGGCCCTGCCCCGCGATCCGGGCCAGCGCCAGGGGCGCGCGGCGAAAGCCCCAGCCCATCGGCGGCACCGGGTCGGTGGGGTCGTCCACCGGATATTGCGGCCAGACGATGTTGCCGGTGGCGGCGCGGGCCTCGAAGACCCAGTAATCGCCGGTGCGGTAGCTGCCATTGGTGAAGGACACCTCGATGCCGCGTTCCAGTTCTGTGGGATTGACGCTCAGCACCCGGCC
>JAHELH010000088.1:0-4412 GCA_024644285.1 Paracoccaceae bacterium
TCAGAGGAAAGGCCGCAGCGGTCGCGGCGCAAAGTCCGTTTCTTCGCAGGGGCTTACCCCAAACCGATATCTTGCGGACCATGACGCACTCGATCCCGGCGCAGCTTGTGCGAATTCAAGCCGTGCCGGATTCCCGGCCGCCTGAGCACCGCCGTCTAGTTGAGCAGCTGTTCCGCCGTGAAGTTGCCGATCGAACCGAAGAGCTGGCGAAGGAAGCTCACGCCGCGAATGTTGCTGTCGGTGACGCGGCGCGAGATCGCGATCACACGGCCGTCTTCCAGGCCGAAGCGCTCGATATTGGCCACGGTGCCGTCGGGCTCGAAGCTGATCGAGACGACTTCGCGGTCGATCTCCTGCCGTTCGCGCCAGCCATAGGCGCGGAATTTGCTTTGCACGTAGAACCATCCGCCGTCGCTGAGGATGCCCGACGTGGTCGGGCGGCCCACCACGTCGGCCACGCTGTCCTTGGTGTCGACGCCGACGACGATCTGCTGGAGGTCCTCGTCGGACGGCACGTAGCCATGCTTGCGGTCGAGATTGGTACAGGCGGCGACCAGGAAAACGGCCAGAGCGCACAGGCTTAGCCGGATTGCCGCGATAACCTGTCCCATACCTGCCCTCTTGCCATGTCTTGGCTTGCCCTCGTATCCCGCTTACAGAAGGAACGGCCTCGGTTCAAGAATGGAACGCCGGATGCGCAACGGGCCCATCACCAGCGACAGCGTGCGGATCAGCGACCTTTCCCCGGCGCACCATCACGCCTTCGCGCTGGCGCCGGATGCCGACGCGCGGGCGCAGATCGCTGCCGAACTGGGCATCGTGGCCGTGCGCAAGCTGCGCTTCGCCGGGCGCATGACACCGCAGGGCCGCGACGATTGGCGTCTCGAGGCGGACCTGGGCGCGACGGTGGTGCAGGATTGCGTGGTGACGCTGGCCCCGGTCACCACCCGCATAGACGAGGCGGTCACGCGCACCTACCTCGCCGATCCGCCCCCCGTGCCAGAGGGCGATGAAATCGAGATGCCCGAGGACGACGCGGTCGAGCCGCTGCCGAGGGTGCTGGATCTGCGCGCCGTGATGATCGAGGCGCTGGCGCTGGCCCTGCCGGTCTACCCCCATGCCGAGGGCGTCACGCCGCTGCGGAAAACCTATACCGAGCCGGGCCGCGCGGCGCTGAGCGACGACGACGTGAAACCCTTCGCGGGACTGGCCGGGCTGCGCGACAAGCTGTCCGGGGACGACGGCAAGGACTGATCCGGGGGCGGTCGGGACGGGAGAATCCCCTTGCGTCACACCGCGACAGATCCGGGAAATTCCTCTTGCGCAGCGGGCGCAAAACAGTATCTTCCCGGCCTCTTGCGAACTTTGGGTTAGACACCGCGCGTCAGACTGCGTAAGACGCGCGAAACCCGTACTTCCATCAGGGCGCCTGCCCGACGAACACTGAAGGTTGAGACATGGCTGTCCCTCAGAACAAGGTCACCAAATCCCGCCGCAACATGCGCCGCGCGCACGACGCGCTGGAGGGGTCCAATCCGCAGGAATGCAGCAATTGCGGCGAGCTGAAGCGGCCGCACCACGTCTGCCCTTCCTGTGGCCATTACGCGGATCGTGAAGTCGTCGCCGCCGCGGACGAGATCGACCTGGACGAAGACGCGGCGTAAGGCCAGCGGGGCCTGATCCGGCATGGCGGCAGCGCAGCTGACACAGGCGGCCGATGCCGGCGCAGCCCGAACCATCGTCTCGGTCGATGTCATGGGCAGCGACCGCGGGCCCGGCGCCGTCATCGCCGGTGTCGCGCGCTACGCCGCCGAGAACGACGATGTCGGTTTCGTTCTGCACGGCCCGAAGGACACGCTCGACCCGCTGATCGCCCGGCGCAAGAAGCTCGCCGGCCGCTGCGAGGTGCGCCACGTCGAAGGCGTCGTCACCATGGACGCGAAGCCGTCGCATGTGATGCGCAACGGCAAGGGCACGTCGATGTGGTCGGCGATAGAATCGGTGCGCGAGGGCAAGGCCGGGGCCTGCGTGTCCTGCGGCAATACCGGCGCGCTGATGGCGGTGTCGATGCTGCGGCTGCGAAAACTCGACGGCATCAATCGCCCGGCCATCGCGTGCCTCTGGCCGTCGCGCAACGAGGGCGGCTTCAACATCATGCTGGACGTCGGTGCCGATGTTCGCGCCGAGGCGGACGACCTGCTGCAATACGCGCTGATGGGCACCTCCTATGCCCGCAACGGTCTGGGGCTGGACCGCCCGCGTATCGGCCTGCTGAATGTCGGCACCGAAGAGCACAAGGGCCGTTCGGAACTGAAGGTCGCGCATGATCTGCTCGGGCAGATGTCCGATGTGGGGCAATACGATTATGTCGGCTTCGTGGAAGGCGGCGACATTCCCTCGGCCCGCGTCGATGTCATTGTCACCGACGGTTTCACCGGCAACGTCGCGCTGAAAACCGGCGAGGGCACCGCGACGCTGATCCGCGATTTCCTGAAGGACGCATTCGAGGCCACGCCGCTCAGCCGCATCGCCGCGCTCTTGGCGCTGACCTCGCTGCGCCGGCTGAGCGCGCGCATCGACCCGCGCCGGGTCAATGGCGGCGTGTTCCTGGGGCTCAACGGCACCGTGGTGAAAAGTCACGGCTCGGCGGACGCCACCGGCATCGCCGCCGCGATACGGCTGGCCGCGACGCTGGCGAAGTCACGCTTCACCGAACGCCTGGCCGCGCGGGTTGCGTCGGCCCACCTGCCGGGCCAAGATGGCGCGGGGGACGAAGGTGCGAGCGGTAAACGAGCATGACGATCCGAGCTGTGGTCCGTGGGGTCGGCCACTATCTTCCTGACCGGGTCGTTCCGAACTCGGAATTCGAAGCCACGCTCGACACCTCTGACGAATGGATCCGGTCGCGCTCGGGGATCGAGCGGCGGCATTTCGCGGCCGAGGGCCAGGGCACCTCTGACCTGGCCACCCGCGCCGCCCGCGCCGCGCTGTCCCATGCCGGACTCGGACCAAGCGACATCGACGGCATCATCGTCGCCACCTCGACCGCCGATCTGACCTTTCCATCGGCCGCGACCATGGTCCAGGCCGAACTGGGCATGGAGACCGGGTTCGCCTTCGACGTGCAGGCGGTCTGCGCCGGCTTCATCTATGCGCTCACCAATGCCAACGCGCTGATCGTGTCCGGTCAGGCGCAGCGCGTGCTGGTGATCGGCGCCGAGACGTTCAGCCGGATCATGGACTGGAGCGACCGGTCCACCTGCGTACTCTTCGGTGACGGCGCCGGTGCGGTGGTGCTGGAAGCGCAGGAAGGCAAGGGCACGCCTCAGGACCGCGGCATCCTGGCGACCGACCTGCATTCCGACGGACGCTATCGCGACCTGCTTTATGTCGACGGCGGCGTCGCGACGCAGAACACCGGCCACTTGCGGATGCAGGGCAAGGAGGTGTTCCGCCACGCCGTCGAGAAATTGGCCGCCACCGCCGAGGCGGCGCTGGCAAAGGCCGGGCTCGGCGACGACGACGTCGACTGGATCGTGCCGCACCAGGCCAACCTGCGGATCATCAAGGCCACCGCGCAAAAGATGGGCCTTTCTATGGATCACGTGGTGGTCACCGTGCAGGATCACGGCAACACTTCAGCCGCCTCAATTCCGCTTGCATTGTCGGTCGGGGTCGAGCGCGGCCAGATCAAACAGGGCGATCTTTTGGTGACCGAAGCCATCGGCGGCGGGCTGGCCTGGGGCTCTGTTGTATTAAGGTGGTAAACGGCTTCTGAACTGCCGGTTGCAAGCCATTGATATTGACTCCGAAAATGTGCCGCCCGTAAGCTTTCGCATACGCAGGGGGACGGCAATGAGTAACAGCACTTTGACACGCATGGATCTGAGCGAGGCGGTGTTTCGCGAGGTTGGGCTTTCACGCAATGAATCCGCGCAACTTGTGGAATCGGTTCTCACGCACATGTCGGATGCGCTCGTGCGCGGCGAAACCGTCAAGATTTCCTCGTTCGGAACCTTCTCGGTGCGCGACAAGGCGGCGCGCGTCGGACGCAATCCCAAGACCGGCGAGGAGGTGCCCATCTCGCCGCGCCGGGTGTTGACCTTCCGGCCCTCGCATCTGATGAAAGAACGCGTGGCCGCCGGAAACAGACGCTAAGACGTTGGTATAATGGAAAAATCGCGCGACGCCTTTCGAACGATCTCGGAGGTGGCAGAATGGCTGGGCACGCCCACGCACGTTCTGCGCTTTTGGGAAAGCCGGTTTTCCCAGGTCAAGCCGGTCAAGCGCGCTGGCGGGCGGCGCTATTACCGCCCGAGCGACATGGAATTGCTCGGCGGCATCAAGAAACTGCTGCACGATGACGGGCTGACCATTCGAGGCGTGCAGAAAATACTGCGCGAAGAAGGGGT
>JAHELH010000088.1:4512-8745 GCA_024644285.1 Paracoccaceae bacterium
AAGACGGCCGCTCCCCAGGCCGGGGCACCCGAGGCAGAGCCATCCGGCCCGGACCTCGACGCGCTGCGCCCGATCTACAAGCGGCTGGTGGCCCTGCGTGACCGGATGGCCTCGGGCGGAAGCTCTTCCGACAAGTAAGTCGCCGGACATGCGGGCTTGCCCCGCCCGGCAAAACCGGTATGTAGAGCCGCACGTCGGGCTATGGCGCAGTCTGGTAGCGCGTCCGTCTGGGGGACGGAAGGTCGCAGGTTCAAGTCCTGCTAGCCCGACCAACACCGCCCACGCCCGCGCAGCCCGCGGGCGTTTTCTTGCGCAGAGGGGATGTCGGATGACCGGCGTGCTTCCCAGCCAGACCTTGCGAAAGATGATTGCCGAGGGCGCGATCGCGGCCGATGCCGCGATCGACGACGCGCAGATCCAGCCCGCCTCGATCGACCTGCGCCTGGGCCGCACGGCGATCCGGGTCCGCGCCTCGTTTCTGGCCGGCAAGGGCCGCTCGGTCGCCGACCGGATCGCCGAATACGAGATGCATCGCGTCGACCTGACCCCGGGCGCGGTTCTGGAAAAGGGCTGCGTCTACGTCGTCCCGCTGATGGAACGCCTCGCCCTGCCCGAGGATGTCCAGGCGGTGACGAACGCGAAAAGCTCCACTGGCCGGCTCGACCTCTTGACCCGTGCCATCACCGATGGCGGCGAGGAATTCGACCGGGTGCCGCCGGGCTATCACGGTCCGCTCTATGCCGAGATCTGCCCGCGCAGTTTCTCGGTCCTGGTCCGCCCGGGCATGGCGCTGAACCAGATCCGGTTCCGGTCGGGCCAGGCCGTCCTAAGCGATTCCGAACTGGCGCAATTGCACGAGGAGGTTTCGCTGGTGTCCGGCCCGGCTCATATCGATGACGGCCTGGGCTTCTCGGTCGATCTCCGGCCCGACGGCACCGACCTCGTCGGCTATCGGGCCAAGCCGCATACCGGCATCATCGATCTGGGCCGCATCGGCGCCTACGACCCGGCCGAATACTGGGAGGAGATCCGCACCTCCGAGGGCCGGATCATTCTCGACCCCGGCGCCTTCTACATCCTGGTCAGCCGCGAGGCCGTGCATATCCCGCCCGATTATGCCGCCGAGATGGCGCCCTACCTCGCCATGGTCGGCGAGTTTCGCGTGCATTACGCGGGCTTCTTCGATCCCGGCTTCGGCCATTCCGAGGCCGGCGGCGCCGGCAGCCGCGGCGTGCTCGAAGTGCGCTGCCACGAGGCGCCCTTCGTTCTGGAGCACGGCCAGGTCGTCGGCCGCCTGGTCTACGAGCGCATGGCCGAGCGGCCCGAGCAGCTTTACGGACGCGGCATCGCCTCGAACTACCAGGGCCAGGGGCTGAAGC
The DNA here is from genome assembly GCA_024644285.1 of Paracoccaceae bacterium. Taxonomy (GTDB): domain Bacteria; phylum Pseudomonadota; class Alphaproteobacteria; order Rhodobacterales; family Rhodobacteraceae; genus JAHELH01. The sequence goes on from JAHELH010000088.1 coordinate 5,892, forward strand.
TCAGCAAGCATTTCCGGACAGGCTGAGCCGCCGGATTTCTCGCGGCAGGCTGCCGCAAAGCTGCCGCAAGTGAGTCGGAACTGTGACCAGACTGCGGCCATGCCGCCACAGTTAATGATCGGTTAACGGCACCAATCACCTTGAAATTGCCGCATTGTCGCCCATGCCACGCCTTCTGCGGGGTGTCGGTTGGCATTATTGGACCGGTCCGGCCTGCAGCCTGTAAGGTCCGAAACGGCCCTAACGGACATCCATCGCGAGGAGTGCATGATGGAAAAGAGCCAAGATACCAAGTCTTCGGACCGGCCGGCCAAGAAGGACCGTTCCGATCCCCTGCCGTTGGCCGACCGCCGCCGCCTGATGCGGCCGCAGACGAAACCGGCCAAACCGGACCAGGTCTACACCGACTGGGCCTCGATCTGAGCCACGCGCCACAGCCGGCTTGATGCGGCCGGCCCGGACGGTATCCTCCGCCCGGACATGAAGGACGACCCCGCCCCCGTCTCCAGCATCCGCAACCTGGGCCCCGCCTCGGACGCCGCCTTTGCCCGCGCCGGGCTTCACACCGCAGAAGATGTTCGCGCACTTGGTCCCGACGAGGCCTATCGCCGCCTGCTGCGGTCCGGAACCTCCCCGCATTTCATCGGCTACTATGCGCTGGTCATGGGCCTGCAGGGCCGCCCCTGGAACGATTGCAGGGGAGCCGAGAAGGCCGCGCTGCGACGCCGCTTCGATGCGTTGAAGGCCGAGACCCATGGGGACCGGGAGGCCGGGATCGAGGCCATCCTCGACCGGATAGGCACCGGCCGCCGCCGCCGGGGCGACGGAACCTGAAACCCCTTTCCGCGTTACCTCTGCAACAGCCCGTCCTGCCGAACCGGCGGACGCGGCGCGAGAGAAAGAGGACCGTAGCCATGCCCGGAGATACGCGAAAAACATCGCAAAACCCGCTGCAGACCTACATTGCACGGGCCACCACCGCTCCCGACGAAACCACCCGCCAGAAATGGGCCAGACCCACCGCCAAGCCGTACGTCTATACCGACTGGGCCTTCATCTAGCCCGAGATCGCAAAGGACTATCCCATGGACCTGATCCGCATCCTGATCGCCATTCTGCTGCCGCCGCTGGGCGTGTTTCTCCAGGTGGGTCTCGGCAAGCACTTCTGGCTGAACATCCTGCTGACCCTGCTGGGCTATGTTCCCGGTATCGTCCACGCGGTGTACATCATCGCCCGAGAGCCGCGGACGGCCTGACCGATGCAGACGCCCGCAGACAGGCCGGCCCCCGAGACGGCCGAACGGCTTGAACGCCTGAATCGGCTGGCCAACACGATGGACAGCCTGTTCCGGGTGCCGGGCACCAGCATCAATGTCGGGCTGGACAGCATCGTCGGCCTGATCCCCGGCATCGGCGACACGCTGGCGCTGCTGCCGGCCGGCTACATCATCGCCAGCGCCGCCCATATGGGCGTGCCAAGGCGCACGTTGCTGCGGATGGGGCTGAACACCGGGGTCGACACCCTTATCGGATCGATCCCGCTGATCGGCGACCTGTTCGATATCGGCTGGAAAGGCAACCGCCGCAACGTCGCACTGCTGCGCAAGCATCTGGAGGGTGAGGGCGCGCTGGCCGAGGCGCCCGCCACGCGGGATGTCGAGGATCGGATGGCGTCGCCACGCCCTGTGCCGGACCGGCCGGTCGAGATGCCGCCCAACGCCCCCCGGCTTTACTGACCCGCTTCGACGCAAGGCCCCCGCCATCGGACGGGGCCTTTTCGCTCTGCCGGCCCGCGCGGCCTAGCCGACGATCTCGAGGTCCGAGAAGAAGAACGCGATCTCCACTGCCGCCGTCTCTGGCGCGTCCGATCCATGCACCGAATTCTCGCCGACGCTCTCGGCGAACTCGGCGCGTACGGTGCCCGGCGCGGCATCGGCCGGGTTGGTCGCCCCCATCACATCGCGGTTCTTGGAGATGGCGTTGTCGCCTTCCAGCACCTGCACCACGACCGGCGCGCTGGCCATGAAGGTGGTCAGCTCGTCGTAGAACGGCCGCGCCGCATGGACCTCGTAGAACTTGCCGGCCTGCGCCTTGGTCAGGTGGATGCGTTTCTGCGCCACGATGCGCAGGCCCGCCTCCTCGAACTTGGCGTTGATCTTGCCGGTCAGGTTCCGCTTGGTGGCATCGGGTTTGATGATCGAAAGCGTGCGTTCGGTGGCCATGGGCGCGTATCCTTCAAGCAGCGGCAGGCCCCTTCGCCCGCCCGGGACTATGGGCGCGGCCTAACATGGGATTTCGCGGTTGAAAAGCGCTCCGCGCCGCGTCAGCCCCGCCAGGTATCAGCGCCGCTCGGGCGGCCGATCACCGGGCAGCCCAGCGTCTGCCGCAGCGCCGCGGCCAGTTCGTCCACCGTCTCGGTCGTGACGTACATCCCACCGGTTCGGTCGGCCAGGCACTTGGCCACCGTCAGCCCGCCCTCGTAATGCTCCTGCTCGGGATTGTCCCAGCTGAAGAAATCCGCCACCACGCGGAAGCCGATCACGTGCACGGTCAGGTCCCGCGCCCCGGCGCTCAGGGTCGTGCCCAGCTCGCAGGGCCGGCCGCCGCAGGTCTCGTTGCCGTCCGTCACCAGCACCACGACGGCGGGGCGCTCCCGGTATTCCAGAACGGCCGCCGCCCGGCGCACCGCCGCCGCCAGGGGCGTCAGCCCGCCGGGCTGCAGCGCCTCGACCTCCAGGATCACGTCCAGCGCGGCGTCGGACCTCGGCGCAAAGCGCAAATCGAGGTTGCTGCAGGCATCGCGGGGTCCCGGCCCGTAGATCAACAGCCCCACGCGCCGGAACGGCGCGATCTG
>JAHELH010000388.1 GCA_024644285.1 Paracoccaceae bacterium
TCAGCAGCACCTTGCCGCCGCGCGCCATCACTTCCTGCATGTTCGAGACGGTCTTGTCGAACAGCGCGTCGCGCGGCGCCATGACGATCACCGGCACCGCCTTGTCGACCAGCGCGATGGGTCCGTGCTTCAGCTCGCCCGAGGCGTAGCCCTCGGCGTGTATATAACTGATTTCCTTCAGTTTCAGCGCGCCCTCCAGCGCAAGGGGATACATCGGGCCGCGGCCCAGGAAAAGCACGTCCTGCGCCTCGGCCACGCGGCGCGCCGCGTCGTCGATGGCGTCCTCGCGGTCCAGCGCCTGGTTCATCAGCCCCGGCAGGTTGCGCAACTCGGCCAGGTGGCCGGCCAGCGTGTCGGGCTGCATCACGCCGCGATCCACCGCGGCCTTCAGCGCCAGAAGCAGCAGCACGGTCAACTGGCAGGTAAACGCCTTGGTCGAGGCGACGCCGATCTCGGTGCCCGCCAGGATCGGCAGGTTCAGCCCGGCCTCGCGCGCGATCGAGCTTTCGGCGACGTTGGTCACCGCCAGCACCTGCGCCGCGCGGCCGTCGCAATAGCGCAGGGCGGCCAGCGTGTCGGCGGTCTCGCCCGACTGGCTGACGAAAATGGCAAGAGTGCGGGCGGGGATCGGCGGCTCGCGATAGCGGAACTCGCTGGCGATGTCGGTCTCGACCGGCACGCCCGCCACCTGCTCGAACCAGTATTTCGCCGCCAGGCAGGCATAGAAGGCGGTGCCGCAGGCGACCATGGTGATGCGGTCGAACTGGGTGAAATCCAGCGCGACGCCCAGGTCGATCCCGCGCCCGTCGGCGCTCAGGTAATGTCCGATCGCCTCGCCGATGACGGTGGGCTGCTCGGCGATCTCCTTGGCCATGAAGTGCCGGTGCCCGCCCTTGTCGATCCGCGCCGCGTCGATCCGGATGCGCCGCACCGAGCGGTTGGCGCGGCGGCCCTCGGCGTCGACGATCTCGACGCTTTGCCGTGTCAGCACCGCCCAGTCGCCTTCCTCGAGATAGGTGATCCGGTCGGTCAGCGGCGCCAGCGCGATGGCGTCCGAGCCGACGAAGACCTCGCCCTGCCCATGCCCGATGGCCAGCGGCGAGCCCTTGCGCGCGGCGATCAGCAGATCCTCCTCGCCCTCGAAGAGGAAGCACAGGGCAAAGGCGCCCTGCAGCCGCGCGATGGTCTGGGCTGCGGCGTCGCGCGGGGCAAGGCCCTGGTCGAGATAGCTCTGCGCCAGCACCGCGACGACCTCGGTATCGGTCTCGGTCCGGAACGCCGCGCCCGCCTCTTCGAGTTCCGCGCGCAACTCGCGGAAATTCTCGATGATGCCGTTATGGACCACCGCGACGGGTCCCGCGCGATGCGGATGCGCGTTCGACACCGAGGGCGCGCCGTGGGTCGCCCAGCGGGTGTGGCCGATGCCGGACTTGCCGGCCAGCGGCTCGTGCACCAGCAGGTCCGACAGGTTCACCAGCTTGCCCACGGCGCGGCGCCGGTCGAGCCGGCTGTCGCTGTTCACCGTGGCGATTCCGGCGCTGTCATAGCCGCGATATTCCAGCCGGCGCAGCGCCTCGAGGATGACGGGCGCGACCTCGTGCTGTCCCAGGATACCTACAATACCGCACATTTTCAGGGACCTTTCTGCCGTCTTGCCTTGGCAGCCTTGTACATTTCGAACAATTTACGTCCGGCGCCCGGTTTCGTGACCTGATCGGCCCGGCCCAATGCCAGCGCGCCGTCCGGCACGTTGCGGGTGATGACCGAGCCGCTGGCCGTCATCGCCTCGTCGCCCACGCGGACCGGGGCGACCAGCATCGTGTCGGACCCGATGAAGGCGCGCGCGCCGATCTCGGTGCGGAATTTCTCGACGCCATTGTAGTTGCAGGTGATCGTGCCGGCGCCGATATTCGCGGCCTCGCCGACGCTGGCGTCGCCGACATAGCTGAGGTGGTTGACCTTGGCGCCCTCGCCGATCTCGGCATTCTTGATCTCGACGAAATTGCCGACCCGCGCGCCGTTGCCCAGCTCGGCCCCGGGGCGCAGCCTTGCATAGGGCCCGACGATGGCCCCGCCGCCGACATGCGCGCCCTCGAGGTGGCTGAAGGCGCGGATGCGCGCGCCGGTCTCGACGGTGACGCCCGGGCCGAAGACCACGTTGGGCTCGACCACCACGTCGCGGCCCAGCACCGTGTCGTGCGAGAAATGCACCGTGTCGGGGGCGACCAGCGTCACGCCGTCGTCCAGCGCCTGCGCCCGGGCGC
>JAHELH010000389.1 GCA_024644285.1 Paracoccaceae bacterium
GGTTCTTCAGATACCCCTTCATCACCGGGTTGCCGCGGATCATCACCTCGCCCTGGGCGGTGCTGTTCATCGGCACCTGCTCCATCGTCTCGGGATCCAGCACCGTGATCGCCTCCATCATGGGCATCGCCACCCCGGTGCGCGCCTTGATCGCGGCGCGTTCCTCCTGCGGCAGGGCGTCCCATTTCTCGGCGTTCCACAGGCATTCGGTGACATGGCCGTAGGTTTCGGTCAGCCCGTAGACCTGCGTCACGTTGAAGCCCAGGGGCTCGATCTTGCGCAAGGTCGCGGCGGGGGGCGGCGCCCCGGCGGTGAAGACCTGCACCACGTGGTCGAAGTCGCGCCGGTCCTCGGCATGGGCGTTGATGATCGCATTCAGAACGATCGGCGCGCCGCCGAAATGCGTCACGCCCTCGTCGGCGACGGCGTCGTAGATCGCCTTTGCGGTCACGTTGCGGCAGCAGATCACCGTGCCGCCCAGAACCGGGATCATCCAGGTGTGGTTCCAGCCGTTGCAATGGAACAACGGCACGATGGTCAGATAGCGCGGGTACAGTGTCATATGCCACGAGATCACCGTGCCCATCGTCATCAGGTAGGCGCCGCGATGGTGGCAGACCACGCCCTTGGGCCGTCCGGTTGTGCCGGATGTATAGTTCAGCGCGATGCTCTCCCACTCGTCCTGCGGCATCAGCCAGTCGAAATCCGCCGCGCCCTGGGCCAGCAGTTCCTCGTATTCCAGGTGCTTGCCGGTGGCCGGGAAGCCGGCCGCCGGATCTTCGATTTCCACGATCTTCGGCGGCGTGCCCTGCATCTGCGCGCAGGCGGCCTCGGCGAGATCGAGAAACTGGGTGTCGGCCAGAAGCACCTTGGCCTCGCCGTGGCCGAGGATATAGGCCACCGTGTCGACGTCGAGCCGGATGTTGATCGTGTTCAGCACGCCGCCCATCGCGGGCACGCCGAAATGCGCCTCGGCCTGGGCCGGGATGTTGGGCAGCAGCGTCGCGACAACGTCGCCCGATTTCACCCCCAGGCCCTGCAGCGCCGAGGCCAGACGGCTGACCCGGGCGCGATACTGCGCATAGGTGTAGCGGCGGTTGCCGTAGACCAGCGCCTCGCGGTCGGGAAAGACCCGCGCCGCGCGGTTCAGATGCGACAGCGGCGTCAGCGGCACGTAATTCGCCGGGCACTTGTCCAGTCCGGTTTCGTCCGCCATCCAGCCCATGGTCCGGTCGCTCCCTTTTCTCGCATCTGTCGATGTCGGAAAGTGTTACCTCTGTTGCGCTTTTTTGAAAGGGCCAATTAAGTGGCGGCATGATCGCCCCGCCCGACACCCGCCCGCTGACCGCCGCCGCCTGCGTGATCGCGGCCATGGCGGTGCTGGGGCTGACCGACAACCTGGTGATGCTGCTCGCCGACCGCACCGGGCTGTGGCAGTTCCACCTGGTCCGCGCCGTCTTCGCGCTGCCGGTGATCCTGGCCGTGGCCGCCGTCTACCGCCTGCGGCTGCAGCCGGTGAACCCGCGCGCCGTGGCGCTGCGCAGCCTGCTCGTCGCCGGGTCGATGTTCTGCTATTTCGGAGCGCTGGCCTTCGTGCCGGTGGCGCAGGCGGCGGCGGGGCTGTTCACCGCGCCGGTCTGGGTGGTGCTGATCTCGTTCGCCGGGATCGGCCCGCGCGTCGCGCCGTGGAACATCCTGGCCGCGCTGGCGGGCTTCGGCGGCGCGCTTCTGGTGCTGCGCCCCGACCTCTCGGCCCTGTCGCCCGCCCTGGCGCTGCCGCTGGCGGCAGGCGTCCTTTACGCGCTGGGCGCCATCGCCACCCGGCGCCATTGCGCCGGCGAAGGCACGCTGACCCTGCTGACCGGGTTCTTCCTTTCGATCCTGTCGCTCGGTGCGCTGGGCTGCCTCGCGCTGTCGATCTGGCAGCCGCCGGTGCCGGACGGGGCGGCAGGCTTCCTGCTGCGCGGCTGGCGTCCGCTCGATCCCGGTCTCCTCGGCCTGATCGCGGTGCAGGCGCTGGGAGCGGTGATCGGCGTCGGGCTGATCACCCGCGGCTACCTGCTGGCCGAGGCCGCCTTCGTATCGGTCTTCGAATACACGCTCCTGATCTTCGGCGGGCTCTGGGGCTGGGTGCTGTGGGAGCAGGGCATCGACGCCACCGGCGCGCTGGGCATCGTACTGATCATCGTTTCCGGCATCGTGCTGACCCGCGCCACCCGCACCCCCACGCTGGCCCGCCCGGCGGGGGCCGCCCCATGATC
>JAHELH010000390.1 GCA_024644285.1 Paracoccaceae bacterium
GTAATCGGTTCAAGCCCGACCTTTTCAAGGGCCGCCGCGCCGGTGAGCGTCTGCTTCGCATGGATCGCCTCGCCCTCGCCGATCATCACGGCGGCCATGTGCGCCAGCGGCGCGAGGTCGCCCGAGGCGCCGACAGAGCCCTGGGCGGGAATGACCGGGAGGACGTTGTGGGCAAGCATGCCTTCAAGAAGCGCCACGGTATCCCAGTGCACGCCCGACGCGCCGCGGCCAAGCGACAGCAGCTTCAGCGCCAGCATCAGGCGGGTGGTCGGGGCGTCGAGGATCTCGCCGACACCGCAGCAATGCGACAGGACGAGGTTGCGCTGAAGCTGCTCGATCTTGTCGGCGGCGATCTTGACCGAGGCCAGCTTGCCGAAGCCGGTATTCACGCCGTAGACCGGCTCGCCGCCTTTCGCCGCTTGGACGACCAGCGCGTGCGCGGCCTCGATGTCGGGGCGGGCGCTGTCCGCCAGCGTCACCGGGCCGGTGCCGCGCCAGATTGTGGCAAGCTGGGCCAGGGTCGCTGCGCCGGGGGTCAGGATCATTGAAACTGGCATTCGAAGATGCGCGCGTGCAGCGGGTTGAAGCCGATGCGATAGGCAAGCTCCGCCGGATGCTCGACGTCCCAGATCGCCAGATCGGCGCGCAGCCCGGGCGCGATTCGGCCGGAATCGCTGAGGCCGAGGGCGCGGGCGGCGTTCAGGGTCACGCCGCGCAGCGCCTCTTCGGGCGTCAGGCCGAACAGCGTGCAGCCCATGTTCATCGCCAGCAGCAGCGAGGTCAGGGGCGAGGAGCCGGGATTGCAGTCGGTGGCCAGCGCCATCGGCACGCCGTGGTCGCGGAACGCCTGAACCGGCGGCATTTGCGTTTCCTTCAGCGTGTAGAACGCGCCGGGCAGGATGACGGCAGCGGTGCCTGCGGCGGCCATCGCGCGGGCGTCCTCTTCGGTGGCGTATTCCAGATGATCTGCGGATAGCGCACCGTAGCGCGCGGCAAGCTGCGCGCCACCGAGATTCGACAACTGCTCGGCATGCAGCTTGACCGGCAGGCCGAGCGCGCGGGCGATGCCGAACACCCGGTCGATCTGGTCGGGGGAAAAGGCGATGCCTTCGCAGAACCCGTCGACGGCGTCGACCAGTCCCTCGGAATGGGTGGCGCGCAGGGCGGGAATGCAGATCGCGTCGATATAGCTGTCTGGATCGTCCTTGTATTCGGGCGGTACGGCATGGGCGCCGAGAAAGCTGGTCAGGACCCGCAGGGGCCGCATCTGTGCGATGGCGCGGGCGGCGCGCAGCATGGTGCGCTCGGTTTCGAAATCGAGGCCGTAGCCGGACTTGATCTCGACGGTCGCGACGCCCTCGGCCAGCAGCGCGTCGATGCGGGGCAACGCGCTGGTGATCAAGTCGTCGAGGCTTGCCGCGCGGGTCGCGGCGACGGTCGAGACGATGCCTCCACCGGCGCGGGCGATCTCCTCGTAGCTGCGGCCCTGCAGACGCATCTCGAATTCCGCGGCGCGGTTGCCGCCATGCACGATGTGGGTGTGGCAGTCGATCAGCGCCGGGGTGACCAGCCGCCCTTCAAGGTCATGGCTGTGATCCTCGGCGTGGTCGCGCGGCACGTCCGCCATCGGCCCGGCCCAGGCGATGCGGTCGCCGTCCATGGCCAGCGCGGCATCGCGGATCAGACCATAGGGCACATCGCCGGACAGCGTGGCGAGGGTTGCGTTGGTCAGCAGCACGGCGCGGCTCCCGGCTTGTTATGTCTGCATGAAATGCTATTATGTATAGACATATTGGCGAGTCAATACGGGAACCGGCGATGGCGGTGATCTGGGCGGAGCAGGCTTTGACGCCGCGGGGCTGGGGGCGCGAGGTGCGGGTCGAGCTGGACAGCGGCGGCCGGATTGCTTCGGTCCAGACAGGTGCAGCGGTCGAGGGAACCCGGGTTGCCATTCTGCTGCCCGCGCCGGTCAACGTCCATTCCCACGCCTTCCAGCGCGCCATGGCCGGGCTGACCGAACGCCGCGGCCCCGATCCGCGCGACAGCTTCTGGACCTGGCGGCAGCTGATGTTCCGCTTTCTCGACCGGCTGACGCCGGACGATGTCGAGGCCATCGCCGCCTTCGTGCAGATGGAAATGCTGGAGGCGGGCTATGCCTGTAATACCGAGTTCCACTACCTGCATCACGGCCCCGGCGGCGATCCCTATGACGACCTGGCCGAGATGTCGGCGCGGATCGTGGCGGCGTCCG
>JAHELH010000089.1 GCA_024644285.1 Paracoccaceae bacterium
CCCTGCGCGGCAAAGGTGCTCTCGCCGGTGGGCTGGCCCTCGACCCACTCGCCCTGCACCACCGTCACGATCCCGGGCCGGTCGGCGTGGCTGTGCTCGGCGATCTGGCCGCCGGGCGCGATCTCGACGGCGCGCATCCGCATCGTGTAGCCCTCCAGCCCGATCGTTGCCGCCATCGTCTCGGCGGACAATTCGGCCAGCAGATCGACGCTCAGCCCCTTGTGCTCGGTCGGCCCGGTCATCGCGGCCCAGACCTGCGGCCCGGCCGAAGCGACCGCCAGACCGATGACGATGCCGATGGTGACGGCGTGAACGGGCAGTCCTTTTGTGATCGATTTCATCGCATCTCTCCCTTCGATTAATCCTGCAGTAACTTTACCAGCCGCGCCCGCCGGCGCCGAATGCGAAGAATTCAGCGCGGCGTGAAAGGAATTCAGCCGGCCTCCCGCGGCAAGCTTGGCTTTGGCGGATCGCGGCTGTCGTGCTAACCTTTGCATCTGAACGAGTGTTCAGTTTCCAGAGGGGATCGTATCTGGATGGCCCGCAAGCTTCCGCCTTTCGCCGCGGTCAAGGCGTTCGAAGCCACCGCGCGGCATCTCAGCGTCAAGGACGCCGCGGACGAGTTGTGCCTCAGCCCCTCCGCCGTCAGCCACCAGATCAAGGCGCTCGAGGGCTATTTCGACACCGCGCTCTTCGAACGCCACGGCAACCGGCTGGCGCTGACGCTGACCGGCCGCGCCTATGCCGGCAAGATGACCGCCCTGCTCGACGCTTTCGACGACAGCACGCGCCGGGTGCGCGAGGCCGGGCACCGGCCGTTCCGCGTCATCTCCACCCCCGGCTTCGCCGCCCGCTGGCTGGTGCCCCGGCTCGACCGGCTCAGCTTCGGCAATCGGGTCCGCCTGCGCGTCTCGGTCGGCGCGCCGGACACCGATTTCGCCTCGAACGACGCCGATCTGGTGATCCAGTGGGCCGACGATCCGGTGCCGGGGGTCGTCACCGAGCCCCTCATGGAGTCCGCCCGCTATCCGGTCATCAGCCCCGAATTGAAGGCCCGCACCAAGGTTCGCGAACCCGCCGACCTGTGCCGCCAGACATTGATGCATGACGAGACGATGGACGCCTGGGGCGAATGGTTCGCCGCCGCAGGCATCGAGCCGCCGGTCTTTCCCTGCGGCCCGACCTTCCCGAACTGCGAACTGGCCACCACCGCCGCCGAGCGCGGCCAGGGCGTGTCGCTGGCCTATGACGCGGTGGTGCGCGGGACGCTGGCCGAGGGCCGGCTGGTGCGCCTTTTCGACACGATCGTAATGCCCTTCGTGATCTACTCGGTCGCCTATCCCGAGGCGCGCGCGGACGACCCGATGATCCGCGAATTCTCGTCCTGGATCCACGCCGAGGCGGCAAGCGAGGGTGTCACCCCCAAGGCCCCGGGGGCGGTTCACGCGGCCAAAGCCTGACGACGGCTCCGGCCTTGTCGCCCCGCGAGCACAAGTAGGCCGCAAACCAGCCGCGAGGCGTTGCCCGATGACCGGTGCGCACCAACAACTCGCTGCGCACCGCCCCGGCGCTCCTCCTACTTTTCGGGCAAGGTCCGCGTGTAGGACAGAACGTCTACCGCATCCTGAAGTGGAAAGGCCGAAAGGCCGATCATTTCGACGCCGGGATGGCCGTTTCGGATCTTGTGCAGAACCTCCCACGGGTTGGCATTGGCCTCGGTGCCGACATAGCCGGGCTCGTCGGCGTCTCCCCAGTCAAGCGCACGGCCGTCATATCCGTGACAGGCCGCGCAGGTGGTCTGGAAAATGGACGCGCCGCGCGCCGGGTCGCCCTTGACGTCTCCGGTCGTGAAATCGATGACCGCGTTCATGTCGATCAACCCCTTGGCCAGGAAGGCCGCAAGATACCCCACCTGCTCATCGGGGATCATGGCGTCGGTGAAACCGTGCGCGTCGGCGCGCAACAGCGCGCCAAGGTCCGCGGCGCTACCGGCATAGCCCATCACGCCGCCAATTCCGGTCTGGTACGAGCCCGTGCCATACTTGCCGTCGGCGCCCCGGTAATCCCAGCCGTGGCAGGACTTGCAGCGCGTCGTCACCGCGCCGGTCCTTTCGTTGCTGGACGGCCACAAGGGGTGCGTGTCTTCGGGCGCGTCCAGGTCCTGTGTCGCATACCAGTTGTCGTACAGCCGTCCGCCGCGCGTCAAAGTCCAGGCCTCGGTCGGTTCGGAAGGTGCGCCAAAGATGAAATCGGCGTGATAGGCTTCGTCTTTCTCAAGACTTTGCGCACCGGCACTACCGGACAGAAGGCAAGCCGCAATTGCAGTGACTCCCAGTGTTCTAAACTCCATCTAAGTTTCCCCCTCATCTGTCATCGTGCTTCGCAGATTTGATTGAAGCTCCATGATTTGAAATTCAGAGAAAATCTGTGTCTATGACGCAAATCATTGCGTTCTGAATTTGGTTCAAGAATAGAGCGGCTCAGTTTTTTCTGAGTCGAAGATTAATTTCAGCATTGGCCGTGCTGTGCGCTGTAAAGCGATCATCGACCCGCTCCCGCATTCTTGCGGCCTCACGGCTCCGGCATCGTCGCCCCGAGATAAGCCGCCAGGCGGATCTGCATCGAGGCAGTGTGCGCCGCGACGCAGGTCTGGTCGAACTCCGCCTCCGGCATCCCGGCTTCGGGCAGCCAGTGGCCGTGCCGGTCTGCGCCGCGCACCAGGGTGGCGGTGTCCCGCCCGGACCGGGGCCGCACGTCCGGCGCGATGTAGCTGACCGCCAGAGTCATCCGCCGTTGCCCGGTCGCATTGCCGGGCGAGCCGTGGATGGTCTTCAGGTGATGCAGCGACATCTGGCCAGGCCGCAAACGTACCGGGACGGCCAAGGCTTCGCCCGCCGGCGCCGCGATATGCTCGCCGCGCAGCGCCAGCTTCCGCACCGAGTCGTCCTCGGCGTGGGTAACGAACCCCTTGCTGTGCGAGCCCGGTATGACATGCATGGTGCCGTTCGCTACGCTGGTTTCGGTCAGCGCGATCCAGGCCCGGACCGCCCGGTCGTTGTCGGAAAGCCCCATGTGATAGCCGTCCTGGTGCCACTTGATCACCGTCGGATCGTGCGGCTCCTTGATGAACAGCCCCGCCGCCCAGACCATGATGTCGGGCCCGATCACCCGCTCGACGGCGTCGAGCACGCCCTTGTGCCGAACCAGTTCGGCGGCCCAGCGGAAAAGCAGGTGCGGCTTGAACCGGTAGAGCTTCTGCGCCGCGGGGCCATGGCCCACGGGCCCGCGCTCCAGCGCCTCGATCCTCGCCCGGAACGTCTGGGCCTCGGCCGGCGGCATGGCGTCGAGCGCGAAGGCGAAGCCATCCCTGGCGAAGGCGTCATTCAGGCTTTCGGTGGTTTCGACCATTTTGCTCAATGTGCCTGCGAAGCGGTGACGGCACAAAGGAATTTCGCGGGCCGCACTTGGCCGGGCCCCGCGCGTTCAGGTCGACTCCGCGTCCCGCCTGCGGTTTTCCGTTAGCGCTAACCTCAACAATCTCAGAACCTTGACCCCCTGTCCCCATGGGGACGCCTCACCGTTTCTCGCGCGGATGCGGCCGCGCCGGGCTCTCCTTCAGCAGCCCGCCCACCCCCATCGCCGCGATATCCGCGTCGCTCACCTCCAGCCCGCAGGCCACCCGCTCCAGCACCCAATCCGCTCCGTTCAGCGCCGGCGAGCGCGCGCAGCCCGGCAGCCCGATCACCGGCCGTTTATCGAGCCGGCCCAAGAACAGCAGGTTCCCCGGATCGACCGGCATTCCGAAACGGGTCACCTCGCCGCCCGCTTCCCGCAGGGCTTCCGGCCCCACATCGTCCGGGTCCGACGTCGCCGAGGCCGTCAGGATCAGCACCAGATCGCCCGAGGCCTCCCCGATCGCCCCGGCCAGCGCCGCGGTCTCGTGGGGCACGACCCGGGTTTCGTCCAGCGCCATGCCCAGCGCCTCCAGCCGCCCGGCCATCGCCGCCTCGCCCTTGCCCGGCCCCTCGCCGATATCGGTCAGGATCAGCGTCGCGGTCCGCAGCGCCACCGGCCGCACCCGCATCGCGCCCGCCAGGGCCTCGCATACCCGGTCGACATTCGCCTCCGCGACCCCGTAGGCGATGATCTTCACCGTCGCCACCATGCCCTGTTCGCGAGTGCGTGCGAAGGGCGCGAGCGTGGCCAGCGTGATCAGCGGGTCGATCCGGTTCGCCGCCTCGATCCGGTCACGGTCCAGCTGCAGCACGCCCGGTCCCCTGGCGTAGAGATTGACCCGCCCGGTGCTGGCCCGGGTCAGCCGTACGCCCGCGGCCTCGGGATCGGGCACCAGCGCGGCGGCGATCCGGCCGGCGGCCGCGTCCTCGCCCAGATCGCCCGGATCAAGCCGTGCGACGATGACCCGCGCCGCGCCCGCCGCCCGCAGCGCCGCGATGTCGCCGGCGTCCAGCACCCGCCCCTTGCGCAGCCGTCCGCCCGGCACGGCGTGGGAATGCGCCAGCACCGCGCCAAGCGCCTCGTCCAGCGGCACAGGCCCGAAACGCATCAGCCGCGCCGCAGGGTCTGGGTGATCTCGGCCATCACCGCCACCGCGATCTCCGCCGGGCTGCGGGCGCCGATATCGAGGCCGACAGGCGCGTGGATGCGGGCGATGTCCTCCTCGGAGAACCCGGCCTCGGTCAGCCGCGCCACACGCTTGGCATGGGTCCGGGTCGAGCCGAGGCAGCCGAGATAAAACACCTCCGAACGCAGCGCTGCCTTGATCGCCGGATCGTCGAGCTTGGGATCATGGGTCAGCGTCACCACCGCGGTGCGCGCATCGAGGCCATGCGCCGCCAGCGCCTCGTCCGGCCAGTCCTGCACAATGGTCTCGCCGGGAAACCGCGCCGCCGATCCGAATGCCTCGCGTGGGTCGATCAGCACGGCGTCGTAGCCCGCCAGCCGCGCCATCTGCATCAGCGGCTGCGCGATATGCACCGCGCCGACGACCGCCATCCGCAACGGCGGATTGTAAACCGCGACGAACACCGCCTCCTGAAACCCCGAACGGTCGCCGCGGAACCGCTCGGGCAGATCGAGCCCCGGCGCCGCGTCCCCCGGCGCGACCAGCCGCCGCTGCCATGAGCCCGTGTCCACCACATAGGCGACCCGGCGGCGCGCCGAGCGGGCATCGACCAGGTCCACGAGCATCGTCTCGGGGATTGAACCGCCGACCGGCTCGACCATCACCCGGATCGTGCCGCCGCAGGCCAGGCCGACCGCGAACGCTTCGTCGTCGCTGACGCCGTAGTCCAGGATCCGCGGTCTGCCATCCTCCAGCGCCTCCAGCGCCTCGACGATCACGGCGCCCTCAACGCAGCCACCCGAGACCGATCCCGCGATCTCGCCCGCGCCGCTGATGGCCAGCTGGCTGCCAACGGGGCGCGGCGCCGAACCCCAGGTCTCGACGACCGTGGCCAGCGCGGCCCCCTTGCCGGCGCGATGCCAGGCCAGGGCAGTTTCCGGAATATCGTCGAAGGCGGTCATGGCGGGACGCTCCGCGCGGATGTCGCCCCTGATATAGGCCAATGGAGCACGCCCGGAAAGGTGGCCCTCGAAATGGCTGGGCCCCGTCGCATTATGCGACGGGGCCCGGTCGGTCGGCCTGCAAAGGCCGAGAGATCAGCGCAGCAGCGGCGTTACCCGGCGCACCACCGCGCGGCGGTTCGCGCGTTCGGCCTGCGCCGTCGGCACCAGCAACTCGGATTCGCCGTAGCCCTGAATGATCATGTTCTCGGGCGGCACGTCGAAATACTCGGTCAGCGCCAGCGCGACAGATTCCGCACGCCGATCCGACAGCGCCAGGTTGTAGGCGGCATCGCCGACCGCGTCGGTATGGCCCTCGATCAGGAACAGCTCGTCGGGGTTTTCACTGATGAAGCTGCTCATCACCTGGCCGAGTTCGAACAACTCTTCGGCTTCTTCCGGCTGGATCGCCGCCGATCCGGTGGCGAAGTTGATCGCGTCGATGTTGATCTCGGGCATCAGACTGCGGACCTCGCGGTACTCGCGCACCTGCCGCAGCGTGAAGCGGCGATCGATTTCGGCACGCGATTGGGCGCGCAGGGCGGCCTCCAATGCCGCGCGGTTGGTCGTTTCGACGTAATTGCGCTCTGGCTCGGGCGGCGGAAGGCGGCTTACGTCGACGGGCCGCACATCAGTGTCGATGTCGTCGATCAGCACGATCTCTTGCCCGTCCGCCGTCGTCCGCGTGCGCTTGATCACCCGGCCGGACGCATCCGCGATGGTGACGATCTTGGAGCCGTCGGACCGCGTCACGGTGGTCCGGGTCGAGCCGTCCGAGAAGGTCTCGGTGCGCACGTCCGAGCCCGGGCGGCGCAGCAGCGTATCGTCGTCGCGCAGCACCTCGAGGTCGCCGTCGCCGCGGCGCACGACAACCCGGTCACCGGTATTCGAGATGACCTGGCTGTCGCGCCCGAGGATCGCGTCGAGCGCCACGATGCCGGCAGCCCCGATGGCGAACTTCTCCAGGGTGGACAGGCCGCCGCTGGATCCCGCATTCGCATTGGCATTGGCGTTGGCCTGCGGGGTGGCGAATTCCTCGGAGCTGGAGCGGGAGTTTTCCTCGGTCACCGTGGTCTCGCTGACCTGCGCGGGTTCGCTGTCGCGACCGTCATCGGCGGCTGCCGCAGCGGCCACGGGCTGGTCCGGCTCGGGCTCGGGAGCCGGCTCCGGGGCGGGTGCCTGCACGGTTTCTTGCTGCGGCTCCGGCTCGGGAGCCGGGGCCGGGGCGGGCACCTGCACGGTTTCCTGCTGCGGCTCCGGCTCGGGAGCCGGCTCCGGAGCGGGCACCTGCACGGTTTCCTGCTGCGGCTCGGCCTCGGCGGGCTCTGTTTCGGCTGGTCGGGCCGCGACGTCCTGATCCGGCGCCTCGGGCGTTGCCGGCGCATCGGCATCGACCGTGGCCTCCGCTTCCGGCTCTGCGGGCGCTGCCGGTTCGGTTTCGGTTTCTCGCAGGATGTTCGCAAGGTCGGAGGCATCGGCCGGGGCCGCACCAGACGCGGGATCGGACGGCGACACGGTCGTCCCCAACACTCGTGCGAAACGCCCGCTCAGTTCCAGATGGCCGTCGGCATCGATGCAGACCTCGCCCTGCTTGTTGGCCGCTCGGACCAAGCCGGGCGCCAGCGGCTGCTCTGTGCCGAAAGCTTCGGCCTCCAGCGTGCCGGCATCCACCGGCTCGCCCTCGCCGTCGCATTGCGGGACCATGACGCCCGAGAGCTGCTCGTAAGGCTGGGCGGAAAGCAGCGCGGGCACGGAGCCGAGCGCAACGGCCAGCGCCGTCGTCGCGCTGAGGATTCGGATTTTACGGGTCATGGTAGCTCCTTTCATCGGAGTTTGTTGGCAATCTTCGGGGCAACAACGCCCGGCGGCAAGGTCGTGTTCCGTTGCGCGAAGAATAACGTGGCCCGTGGGCGGAACACCGCCGGCATGTTGCGTCCGTACCGTGGGCGCTAGGCCGCCTGGGCCGGCAAGAGACGCATGAGGCGCGCCTTTTCGCCTTGATCCTCGGGCCGGCTCAGCGCCTCGGCCAAGGCTTCGAGCGAGGCGATGTTGTGCCCGGCGCGCAGGCTGTCGACATGCGGCAGCATTCCGCGGATGCCGCGCGCGAGCGGCGCGAAACCGTCCCAGCGCAACAACGGGTTCAGCCAGATCACCTGGCGGGCCGACAGGTGCAGCCGCTCCATTTCGCGGCCCAATGCGTCGCCGCCGTCGCGGTCGAGCCCGTCGGTGATCAGCAATACCACGGCGCCCTGCCCCAGCACCCGCCGCGACCAGTCGCGGTTGAACAGATGCAGGCAGTGGCCGATCCGCGTGCCGCCCTCCCAGTCCTGCGCCTCGGCTCCCGCCGCCGCCAGCGCGGCATCCACGTCCCGGGTGCGCAGGTGCCGGGTGATGTTGGTCAGCCGCGTGCCGAAGGTGAAGGCGTGGACCTTGGCCCAGCCCGCGCCCTGGTTGTTCGAGACCGCGTGCAGGAAATGCAGAACCGCGCGCGAATAATGCGACATCGAGCCGGAAATATCGCACAGCGCCACCAGCCGCGGCCAGCGTATGCGGTTGGCCTTCATCGACAATCGCTGCACCTCGCCGCCCTGCCGCATCGCGGCGCGCATCGTGGCGCGCCAATCGGCCAGCGTGCCATAGGGATCGGCGCGCAGCCGGCGCGATTGCAGCGGCTTTACCGGCAGCGACAGGCGGGCCAGCATCCGTTTGGCCTCGGCGATCTCGGCGGTGCTCATCTGCTCGAAATCAAGCTGGCGCAGGCGTTCCTCGCTGGAAGCGGTGCGCGAGGCGTCGATCTCGATCTTCGCCTCGTCCTCGCCGGAGGGCTGCGGCAGGTCCGGTGCCGCGCGGTCGATCCCGTCCAGCAGGGCCTCGGCGGCGCGCTTGTCGGCCGGTTTGGCGGCGCGGTCCTCTTGCACCCCGCGGATCGCGGGCAGCATCAGCGACATCAGGTGTTCGAGATAGCGCGGATCGCGCCAGAACAGCCGGAAAGTCTGGGAGAACACCGTGCGGTGCTCGGGCCGGCTGACAAAGCAGGCGTGCAGCGTCCAGTAGAAATCGGCGCGCGAGGTGAAGCCCGCCGCCTCGACCGCCCTT
>JAHELH010000090.1 GCA_024644285.1 Paracoccaceae bacterium
CCGACAATCGCGCCAAACCGGCCGTCTTTTTCGGCGGCAAGTCGCGGATCATCGATTTCGCGCTGTCGAACGCGCTGAATTCGGGCATCCGCAAGATGGCAATCGCCACGCAGTACAAGGCGCACAGCCTGATCCGGCACATGCAGCGCGGCTGGAACTTTTTCCGCGCCGAGCGGAACGAATACCTCGACATCCTGCCCGCCAGCCAGCGTGTGGCCGAAGACAAGTGGTATCTCGGCACGGCCGACGCCGTGACCCAGAACATCGACATCATCGACAGCTACAAGGTCGACTATATCATCGTCCTGGCAGGCGACCACATCTACAAGATGGATTACGAGATCATGCTGCGCCAGCATGTCGAGACCAATGCCGATGTCACTGTCGGCTGCCTGACGGTGCCGCGGATGGAGGCGACGGCCTTCGGCGTCATGCATGTAGACAAGAACAACCAGATCACGGAATTCCTCGAGAAGCCGGCGGATCCGCCTGGCATTCCGGGCGATCCGGACAACGCGCTGGCCTCGATGGGCATCTATGTCTTCGACTGGAAGTTCCTGCGCGAGCTTCTGATCAAGGATGCCGAGGATCCCAACTCCGCGCACGATTTCGGCAACAACATCATCCCGCAGATCGTCAAGGGCGGCAAAGCCATTGCGCATCTTTTCAGCGAAAGCTGCGTCATGACGGGCCACGAGACCGAGCCGTACTGGCGGGATGTCGGCACGGTCGATGCCTTCTGGCGGGCGAATATCGATCTGACGGATTTCGTCCCCGAACTGGACCTCTACGACAATTCCTGGCCGATCTGGACCTATGCGGAAAGCGTGCCGCCCGCGAAGTTCATCCACGACGAGGAGACCCGGCGCGGCTCGGCCCGTTCGTCCCTGGTGTCGGGGGGCTGCATCGTCTCGGGCTCGACCGTGAAGAATTCGCTGCTGTTCACTGGTGTAACGGCGCACAGCTATTCGACGCTCGATCACGTCGTGGCGTTGCCTTATGTCGACGTCGGCGAAAAATCGGAGTTGAAGAACTGCGTGATCGACCGGGGCGTGAAAATCCCCAAGGGCCTGGTCGTCGGCCAGGATCCGAAGGAAGACGCCAAGTGGTTCCGCCGTACCGATAACGGCATCGTGCTGGTCACCCAGGCCATGCTGAACAAGCGCGAGGCGGGCAAGTAACAATGACCCGCCGCGTCCTTTCCGTCGCGTCCGAGTGCGTGCCGCTGCTGAAAACCGGCGGCCTGGCCGACGTGGTCGGCGCCTTGCCGAAGGCGCTGGCGGATCACGACTGGCAGATGCGCGTGATGATGCCCGCCTATCCCGGGCTGATCGAGCGGCTGGCCACCGATCCCGAGATCCTGTGGACCGATGCCGACCTCTTCGGCGGCACGGCCAATATCCTGGGCGGCAAGGTCGATGGGATCGATGTCGTGCTGTTAAATGCGCCGCATCTCTACGACCGACCGGGCGGACCCTATTCCGGGCCGCAGGGCGATTACTGGGACAACGCCGAACGTTTTGCCGCGCTGTCCTGGGCGGCGGCGGCCATCTGCAAAGCGGGCCTGGGCGACGGCTGGAAGCCGGATATCCTGCATGCCCATGACTGGCAGGGCGGCTTTGCGCCGGCCTATGTGCGCTATATGAAGGCGCCTGTTAAGACGGTGATCACCGTTCACAACATCGCGTTCCAGGGCCATGCCGATCCGGCCAAGCTGGCCGCACTGCGCCTGCCGCCCGAGGAATTCCGCGCCGACGCGCTGGAATATTACGGCGCGCTGTCCAGCCTCAAGGCCGGCCTTGTCGCGGCGGATGCGATCACCACCGTCAGCCCGACCTACGCCAACGAACTGATGCGGCCGGAATTCGGCATGGGCCTGCAGGGGGTCATCGCGGCGCGCGCCGCCACTGTCAGCGGGATCCTGAACGGCGTCGACACCGAGGTCTGGTCGCCTTCCAAGGACCCCGAGTTGGCGCCTTACTCGGCGGCGAAAATGGCCGGCAAGGCGAAGAACCGCGCCGCTCTTATCAAGGAGTTCGGGCTGGGCGAGGTGCCGGGGCCGCTGGCGATCGTCGTGTCGCGGCTGACCGCGCAGAAAGGCATCGACCTTATCCCCGGCGCTCTGGACGAGTTCCTGGGCCGCGGCGGCGGGCTTATCGTGCTGGGCTCCGGCGAGGCGGCGCTGGAGGGCGCCGTGGCCCAGGCCGCGCGGGGCCGCCCGGACCGGATCGGCGTGATGATCGGCTACGACGAGGCGCTGTCACACCGAATGTTCGGCGGCGGCGACGCGGTACTTGTGCCCTCGCGGTTCGAGCCCTGCGGGTTGACGCAGATGTACGGCTTGGCCTACGGCACGGTGCCGCTTGTGGCGGCGACCGGCGGGCTGGCCGACACGGTGATCGACGCCAACCCGGCGGCGGTCTCGGCCGGTGTGGCCACCGGTCTGACTTTCCATCCCACCGACGGCCTTGCCTTCGGGCAGGCGATGCGGCGACTTTGTGCGCTCTACGAGGACCGGAAGACCTGGAGCAAGATCCAGCGTAACGGGATGAAGCAAAATCTCGACTGGAGCCAGTCCTCGGCGCGCTACGCCGCCCTTTACGAAAGCCTGCTCGACGCATGAACTTCGCCCCGCACAAGGTTCCGCGCACGCTGGACGGCCACGCCCTTTCGGCCGGCCGTCCCGGGCCGCTTGGCGCGACTTTCGACGGCGAGGGCGTGAACTTTGCCGTGTTCTCGGCGCACGCGACCATGGTCGAACTGTGCATTTTCACCGCCGACGGGGCATCCGAGATCGCGCGCATTCCGCTGAACGAGCGCGATGGCGACGTCTGGCACATCTATGTCGCCGGGCTGGGGCCGGGCACGCCCTATGGCTACCGCGTGCATGGGCCCTACCGGCCCGAGGAAGGCCACCGGTTCAACCCGCACAAGTTGCTGATCGATCCCTATGCCAAGCAGCTCAACGGCCGGCTGACATGGTCGGACGCGCTGATGGGCTACCAGGTGGGCAGCGCGCGGGCGGACTTGAGCTTTGACAGCGTCGACACCGCGCACCTTGTCCCCAAGGCGGTGGTGGTCGATCCCAGCTTCAACTGGGCCGGCGACCGCCGGCCGCGCATCTCGCGCTCCGACACTGTGATCTACGAGGCCCACGTGAGGGGGCTGACCCAGGCCCATCCCGGCATCGACCCGGCGCTGGCCGGCACCTACCGCGCGGTGGCCAGCGACCCGATGCTCGAGCACATGACGAAGCTGGGCGTCACCTCGGTCGAGTTGTTGCCGGTGCACGCCTTTCTCGACGACCGGTTCCTGGTGCAGAAGGGCCTGCGCAATTATTGGGGCTATCAGAGCATCGGCTTTTTCGCGCCCGAGCCGCGCTATCTGGCCCAGGGCCAGATCTGGGAATTCCAGAGCATGGTGCGGCGGTTGCACGCGGCAGGGTTCGAAGTGATCCTCGATGTCGTCTACAACCATTCAGGCGAGGGCAACGAACTGGGTCCGACGCTGTCGTTCCGCGGCCTTGACAACGCGTCCTATTACCGGCTGCAGGATGACCCGCGGTATTACGTCAACGACACCGGCACCGGCAACACGCTGAACGTGGCGCATCCGATGGTGCTGCGGATGGTGATGGACAGCTTGCGCTACTGGGTCGAGGTGATGCATGTCGACGGCTTCCGGTTCGACCTTGCGAGCGTACTGGGGCGCGAACCGGGCGGGTTCGACCCCAATGGCGGCTTCCTCGACGCGATACGTCAGGACCCGGTGCTGGCGGGCGTCAAGCTGATCGCCGAGCCCTGGGACCTCGGGCCCGGTGGCTATCAATTGGGCAACTGGCCGCATCCATTTCTGGAGTGGAACGACAAGTACCGTGACGGCGTTCGCAAATACTGGCGCGGCGACGGCATGATGACGGCCGATCTGTCGCGGCGCCTGCTGGGATCGGCGGACGAGTTCGACCATTCGGGCCGCGCCGCGACCTCCTCGGTCAATTTCATCACCGCCCATGACGGGTTCACCCTTGAAGACGTGGTCAGCTACACAGTCAAGCGCAACCTTGCCAATGGCGAGGGCGACCGGGACGGCAAGGACGAGAATTACAGCGACAATCTGGGCATCGAGGGACCGACCCGCGACGCGGGCATCCGCGCCGCGCGGGCGCTGCGCAAGCGCAACCTTCTGGCGACGCTGTTTCTCAGCCAGGGGACGCCGATGCTGCTGGCTGGCGACGAGATCGGCAACAGCCAGGGCGGCAACAACAATGCCTACGCTCAGGACAACGCGACGGGCTGGGTGGACTGGTCCGATCCGGACGACAACCTGCTCGCCTTCGTGCGCAAGCTGACCGCGCTCAGGCGCCGGCATCCGGTGTTGCGGCAGCGGCTGTTCCTGCATTCCCGCCCGCGCCGCAAGGACGGGATTCCCGACCTGTTCTGGCGGCTGCCCAACGGGCGGGTGCCGACCCGCGCCGATTGGCACGATCCGGACTGGAAGGCGCTGTGCGTCGAAATCCGCACCTCGTCGGCAACGCCGGACTATGCCGCCTCGGATGACGTCATCTTTGCCGTCTTCAATGCCGGCGAGGCGACGCGTGTGACCCTGCCGGACTGCCCGAAGGACATGGTCTGGGAAGCCATCCTCGACACCACCGAGCCCGGGGCCGGCCCGAATTGCATCACCGGCCCGCAGATCGAAGCCCCTGCCAACAGCGTGCTGGCCATGTGCCGCACCCCGAGCGGAAAGGAAACGACATGAGCATTACGACCGTCGAAACCCAACCGATCCAGGGGCAGAAGCCCGGCACCAGCGGCCTGCGCAAGAAGACCCAGGTCTTCATGCAGCGGCATTACCTGGAAAATTTCGCGCAAGCGGTGTTCAACGCCATCGGCGGCGCGAAGGGCAAGACCTTCGTCCTTGGCGGCGACGGGCGCTATTTCAACGACCGTGCGGCTCAAGTGATCCTGCGGATGGCGGCGGCGAACGGCGCGAAGAAGGTGATCGTGGGGCAGGGCGCGCTCTTGTCGACGCCGGCGGCCAGCAACCTCATCCGGATCAACAAGACCGATGGCGGGCTGATCATGTCGGCCAGCCACAATCCCGGCGGCCCGGACGAGGATTTCGGCATCAAGTTCAACGCGGCAAACGGTGGCCCGGCGCCCGAAAGCCTGACCGACAAGATCTTCGCAGAGACCGAGAATATCAGCGAATACAAGATGATGGAAGGCCATGACATCGACCTCGACGCGCCCGGAACGACCAAGCTCGGCGACATGGAGGTCGAGGTGGTCGACCCGGTGGCCGACTATGCCGCGATGATGGAGAAGCTGTTCGATTTCGACGCGATCGGACAGATGATTGCCGGCGGCTTCCGCATCCGGTTTGACGCGATGTGCGCGATCACCGGGCCTTACGCGGTCGAGATCCTGGAAAACCGGCTCGGCGCGCCGCGCGGCACGGTGGTCAACCGCATCCCGCTGCCCGATTTCGGCGGCATGCATCCCGATCCCAACCCGGTCTGGGCCAAGCAGCTGATGGACGAGATGTGGAGCGCCGAGGCGCCCGATTTCGGCGCCGCCAGCGACGGCGACGGCGACCGCAACATGATCGTCGGGCGCGAGACCTATGTCAGCCCGTCCGACAGCCTGGCGATCCTGGCCGCCCACGCCGATTCTGCGCCGGGATACAAGGACGGCCTGTCCGGCGTGGCGCGCTCGATGCCGACCAGCCAGGCGGTCGACCGCGTAGCGGCGAAGAAGGGGCTCGACTGTTTCGAAACACCCACAGGCTGGAAATTCTTCGGCAATCTGATGGATGCGGGCCACGTGAACCTGTGCGGCGAGGAAAGCTTTGGCACCGGATCCGACCATGTGCGCGAGAAGGACGGGCTGTGGGCGGTGCTGATGTGGCTGAACATCCTGGCGGCCCGCAAAAGCTCGGTCGGCGATCTGCTGGCGGGGCACTGGAAGGAATATGGCCGCAATTACTATTCGCGGCACGATTTCGAGGGCCTCGATACCGCCAAGGCCACTGCGATGCTGGACGACCTGAAGGGCCGGCTGACGGGCCTGAAGGGTAGCGAGATCGAGGGCATGACGGTCGCCCATGCCGACGACTTCGCCTATACCGATCCGGTCGACGGCTCGGTCAGCAAGGGGCAAGGCATCCGCATCGTCTTCGAGGACGGCAGCCGGATCGTCATGCGCCTGTCGGGCACCGGCACCACCGGGGCGACCCTGCGGGTCTACCTAGAGCGCTACGTGGCAGGGCCGGACGGGCTGGACCGCGACGCGCAAGAGGCGCTGGCGCCGGTGATCCGCGCGGCGCATCAGCTTGCGGATATCGAGCGGCACACCGGCCGGTCGGAGCCGGACGTGATCACCTGAACATGCGGACACCGTGACCAGCGACGCCCAGATATTCGATCTGCGGCTGGCCCGCGGTCACGAGGATCTGTTCGGCCAGCTCGAAAAGCTCTACGGGCGCCGCAAGGATTACGGCCAGTTTACCAAGGCATTGCTCGATGTCCTGCGGCGCAGCTGGGCCGAGCGGCCGGACGATCTGAAGCTGCTGGATTTGAGGCGCGACCTCGAGCCCGACTGGTTCCAGCGGCCCGACCGGGCGGGGTACGTGTTCTATGTCGACCGCTTTGCGGGCGACCTGAAGGGCGTGTTGGACAAGCTTGATTACCTGTCCGACCTGGGCATTACCTATGTTCATTTCATGCCCTGCCTGAAGCCGCGGAAGGGCGACAGCGACGGCGGCTATTCCGTGCAGGACTATCGCGCCATCGACCCGCGGCTGGGAACCATGCCGGAATTCGAGGAGGTGGCGGCGGCGCTGCGGGCTCGCGGAATTTCCTTATGCGTCGACATGGTGCTGAACCACACCGCCAAGGAACACGAATGGGCCAGGAAGGCGGCCAAGGGCGTGGCGAAATACCAGGATTACTACCTGATGTTCGACGACGACACGCTGCCCAGACAGTACGAGAAGACGCTGGTCGAGGTGTTTCCCGACAATGCCCCGGGCAACTTCACCTATCAGGCAGCCATCGGCAAATGGGTCTGGACGACGTTCAACACCCATCAATGGGATCTGAACTGGGCCAATCCGTGGGTGTTTCTCGAGATGGCCGAGATCATGCTGTTCCTGGCCAACAAAGGCGTCGATGTGCTGCGTTTCGACGCGGTCGCCTTCATGTGGAAACGGATGGGCACGCGCTGCCAGTCCGAGCCGGAAGTGCACATGCTGCTGCACGCGCTGCGCGCGGCAAGCCGCATCGCGGCCCCAGCAGCGATCCACCTGGAAGAGGCCATCGTCGGGCCACAGGAGATGATCCCCTATCTGGGCTCGGGCGAGCATTCCGGGGCGGAAGGCAACCTGGCCTATCACAACAGCCTGATGGTCCAGTACTGGTCGGCTCTGGCGAGCCGCGAGACCCGGCTGATGACCCATGTGCTGCGCACGCATTTCCCGACCGTGCTGCCGAACGCGACCTACGCCACCTATATCCGCTGCCACGACGATATCGGCTGGGCTGTGACCGACGAGGACGCCGCGGCGCTGGGGATTTCGGGGCCGGCGCACCGGTCCTTTCTGTCGAACTTCTACGAGGGCGGGTTTCCGGGATCCTTTGCCAGGGGCGAGCTGTTCCAAATTAACGAAGAGACCGGCGACAAGCGGATCAGCGGCACCTTCGCCTCGCTCGCCGGGCTGGAAAAGGCACTGGAGGCGGGCGACGAGACCGGGATCGACCGCGCCATCGACCGCATCCTGCTGGGCCACGCGCTGATCGCCAGCTATGGCGGCATCCCCCTGATCTACATGGGCGACGAGATCGGATTGCTGAACGACTACGGCTACCGCGACAATCCCGACCACGCTCATGACAGCCGCTGGGTGCACCGGCCGCACATGGACTGGGACGCGGCGCGGGCGGCGCAGGCGGGCCATGACAGCCCCGCGGCGCGGATCTATGCCGGAACCCAGCATATCCTGGCGCGGCGCGCGGCGATGCGGGCGTTTCATGCGGGCTATCCGACGGTGATCGTGGACACCTGGCAGAACGGGCTTTTCGCCTTTCAGCGCCAGTCGCCCGCGCAGCCAGCGCTGTGCCTGTTCAACTTCACCGAAAGCTGGCGCTCGATCGGAGTGGACTGGGCGCATGTCAACGGGGTGCAGTTGCTTTACGACGGGCTCTCGGACGCACCGGTCAGCGATGGTTCTGACCGCATTGCGTTGCCGCCTTATGCGCGGCTATGGCTGCTCTGAGCGCGGATGATGCCGCGCCGCAGAATGTTTCGCGCGCGAAACATTTTCCGTTTCTTAACAGATTGTTAATCCAGTATCCTTCATCACCAGGCCTCCCTATGACCGTCTACCTGGGCGGTGCCCGCAGGGCCGCCCTGCAGGTCGGCGATCAGCGCCTTCATCTCGTCAATCTCCTTGCGCTGCGCCTCGATGATCTGGTCGGCGAGGTCGCGGACTCGGGGATCGGAGATCTCTGCCCGCTCGCTGGTCAGGATCGCGGTGGAATGGTGCGGGATCATCGCCTTCATCCAGGCGACGTCCTGCACTGTGTCCTGGCTGCGCACGAGATAGATCGATACTGCAAAGACCGCCGCCGCGCCCAGGTAGATCGCCGCGTTCAA
>JAHELH010000091.1:0-4191 GCA_024644285.1 Paracoccaceae bacterium
GGAAACGCCGCTTCCGCCGCAGCCGCGCCGCATGTCGTTCCGAACCACCTGAGCCGTTCAACTCTTGCTTCTGGCTTCGGATTTTCGTTGCTCCGCGAAGGCACATGGCTTAGCTTCCAGCGCAGGGAATGTGGGAGGCCTTGTGAAGCAGAACGCGACAGCGGCCGCGATCGACACCGACCCCCTGGCCGAGGAAGAACGGCTGCGGGCCGAGATGTATCTTCTGCTCGCCCGTCTGCTTGCCTCTGCGCCCGGCCGCGATTTCCTGGCCCAACTGACCGACCTGCAAGGCGACGGCTCGGAGCTTGGCCGCGGCATCGCCGCGCTGGCCCGCGTGGCCGGATCCGCCAGCCCGGACTCGGTGGCGCGCGAATACGACGCCCTTTTCATCGGTCTGGGCCGCGGCGAGTTGCTGCCTTATGGGAGCTATTATCTGACCGGATTTCTCAACGAAAAGCCGTTGGCGCGTCTGCGCGACCACATGGCGCAAATCGGTATCCGGCGCGACGCGGACGTCAAGGAGCCCGAGGACCACATCGCCACCCTGTGCGAGATGATGGCGGGCCTGATCACCGGCGCCTTCGCGCAGCGCCTGACGCTCGACGACCAAGAGGCCTTCTTCAACAGCCACATCGCCCCCTGGGCGGGGCATTTCTTCACCGATCTCGAAGGCGCGGAAGGCTCGCTCTTCTATGCGCCCGTCGGCAAGATCGGCCGGACGTTCATGGAGATAGAAATAGAAGCATTCAGACTGGACGGCTAAGCCCTCGCAGCGAAGGGCGCCGCTGACAGAGATCCTAGGGAGGAAGCAGATGGACAAGTACGATACCGGCACCAGCCGCCGCGATTTCCTGAGATTGGCCGGCACGGCCGCGCCCGCCGCGGCGGTCGCCGTGGTCGCCGCGCCCGACGCCGCAGAGGCGGCCGACGCCAAGGAAACGGGCGGGCTGCCGAGAACCGAACACGTCCGCAAGTATCTCGACAGCGCCCGTTTCTAGGCGCCGCGCGCGTCCGGATGCGCCAACAGGATAAGGGCCGACGGGTCCGACAGGGAGGATCAAGCACATGCTTAGGAAAAAGACCAACCGTACATCCCGCGGCGGTCGCGCGACACCGGTCGCAACCGGCCTAGCCGCGACGCGCCTTGACCGCCGCAGCTTCTTGCGCGGCTCCGGTCTGGCGATCGGAGGTCTTGCGGCGCTGGCCACGGCAACCGGCCGTGTCGGCCGCGCTGAGGCGCAGTCCGCGGCCCAGGCACCCGTGGAAATCCGCAAGTCCGTCTGCACCCATTGCTCGGTCGGCTGCACCGTGCTGGCCGAGGTCCAGAACGGCGTCTGGACCGGCCAGGAGCCGGCCTGGGACAGCCCCTTCAACTTGGGCGCCCATTGCGCCAAGGGCGCGTCGGTCCGCGAGCACGCGCACGGCGAGCGCCGGCTGAAATACCCGATGAAGCTGGTCGGCGGCGAGTGGGAACGCGTCAGTTGGGAAGAGGCGATCGACGAGATCGGCGACAAGATGGTGGAAATCCGCGACGAAAGCGGACCCGACAGCGTCTATTGGCTGGGCTCGGCCAAGCACTCCAACGAGCAGGCCTACCTGTTCCGCAAGTTCGCCGCTTACTGGGGCACCAACAACGTCGATCACCAGGCGCGGATCTGCCACTCGACCACCGTTGCAGGCGTTGCGAACACATGGGGCTACGGCGCCATGACCAACAGCTACAACGACATCCACAATAGCCGCGCCATCTTCATCATCGGCGGCAACCCGGCCGAGGCGCACCCCGTATCGCTGCTGCACGTGCTGCGCGCCAAGGAACAGAACAACGCGCCGCTGATCGTGCTGGACCCGCGCTTTACCCGCACCGCGGCGCATGCCGACGAATATGTCCGCTTCCGCCCCGGTTCCGACGTGGCGCTGATCTGGGGCATACTCTGGCACATATTCGACAACGGGTGGGAGGATAAGGAATTCATCCGCACCCGTGTCTGGGGCATGGACCAGATCCGCGAGGAGGTCGCGAACTGGACCCCCGAGGAGACAGAGCGCGTCACCGGCGTGCCCGGCTCGCAGCTGGAACGCGTCGCGCGCACCATGGTCAACAACCGTCCCGGCACGGTGATCTGGTGCATGGGCGGCACCCAGCACACCAACGGCAACAACAACACCCGCGCCTATTGCGTGCTGCAGCTGGCGCTCGGCAACATGGGCACATCCGGCGGCGGCACCAACATCTTCCGCGGCCATGACAACGTGCAGGGCGCCACCGACCTCGGCGTGCTCAGCCACACGCTGCCAGGCTATTACGGCCTTTCAGCTGGCGCCTGGGCGCACTGGGCCCGGGTCTGGGAAGAGGATGCGGACTGGCTGAAGGCGCAGTTCGCCGAAGGTCCGGAAAAGGACGGCAAGCCGACCACGCTGCAGAACTCCACCG
Source organism: Paracoccaceae bacterium (assembly GCA_024644285.1). Lineage (GTDB taxonomy): Bacteria > Pseudomonadota > Alphaproteobacteria > Rhodobacterales > Rhodobacteraceae > JAHELH01. Next base: position 2,435 of record JAHELH010000091.1, read on the forward strand.
GTATCCCGGTCAGCCGCTGGATCGACGGCGTGCTGGAGGATGCCGACAACATCGACCAGCCGAACAACGTGCGGGCCATGGTGTTCTGGGGCCATGCGCCGAACAGCCAGACCCGCATGACCGAGATGAAGACGGCGATGGAAAAGCTCGACCTTCTGGTCGTAGTCGACCCCTATCCGACCGTCTCGGCAGTGCTGCACGACCGCACCGACGGTGTCTATCTTCTGCCGGCGGCAACGCAGTTCGAGACATCGGGATCGGTCACGGCCTCGAACCGCTCGCTGCAATGGCGTGAAAAGGTGGTCGAGCCGCTGTTCGAGTGCAAGCCGGACCAGACCATCATCGGCCTCTTCGCCGACAAGTTCGGCTTCGGCGACCGCATGTTCCGGAACATCGCAAGGGCAGAAGACGGCGAGCCATCGCCCGAGGATACCCTGCGCGAGATCAACCGCGGCATGTGGACTATCGGCTATACCGGCCAGTCGCCGGAGCGACTGAAGCTGCACATGGCCAACCAGCACACCTTCGACAAGACCACGCTGCAGGCCATCGGCGGCCCGGCGGACGGCGACTATTACGGTCTGCCCTGGCCCAGCTGGGGTAACCCCGAAATGGGCCATCCCGGCACCCCGAACCTCTACGACATGTCGAAGCCCGTCAGTAAGGGCGGCCTGACCTTCCGCGCCCGTTTCGGAGTCGAACGCGACGGCGACAACCTGCTGGCCGAGGGCGTCTATTCGGCGAATTCGGATATCCAGGACGGTTATCCCGAATTCACTTACCAGATGCTCAAGGACCTGGGCTGGGACAGCGAACTGACCGACGAGGAGCGCCGGGTGATGGCGGGCATCGTGGGCATGGAACTGGTCGACGAGATGACCGGCGGCGACGACGAGGCGGCGGCCGCTTCCGGGCTGACCGACGGTTCCGGCACCCAGGGCTCCGCCGAGGAAGTCGGCGAGCAGGACATGTCGCCCTTCCCGTCGGATTTCGACGAGAGGGTGGCCACGATCAACTGGAAGACCGACCTGTCCGGCGGCATCCAACGGGTCGCAATCAAGCACGAATGCGCGCCCTTCGGCAACGCCAAGGCCCGCGCTGTCGTGTGGACCTTCCCAGACCCGGTGCCGCTGCACCGCGAGCCGCTTTATACCAACCGGCGCGATCTGGTGGCGGACTACCCGACCTACGAGGATCGCAAGTTCTATCGGCTGCCGACGCTCTACAGGTCGATCCAGGAGAACGACTTCTCCGAGGATTACCCGATCATCCTGACATCCGGACGCCTGGTGGAATACGAGGGCGGCGGCGACGAGACCCGGTCGAACCCGTGGCTCGCCGAGCTGCAGCAGGACATGTTCGTCGAGATCAACCCGCGCGATGCCAACAACCTCGGCGTCCGCGACGGCGCGCAGGTCTGGGTCGAGGGCCCCGAGGGCGGCAAGGTCAAGGTCATGGCCATGCTGACCAACCGGGTGGGCGAGGGCGTGGCCTTCATGCCGTTCCACTTCGGCGGCCACTACCAGGGCGAAGACCGAAGGTCGAAATATCCCAAGGGGGCAGATCCATATGTCCTTGGGGAATCCAGCAACACCGCGCAGACCTATGGCTATGATTCTGTAACGCAAATGCAGGAAACCAAAGCCACGCTCTGCAAGATCTGGGCAGCTTGAGGGGGAATGAACAATGGCTAGAGCAAAATTCCTCTGCGACGCCGAACGCTGCATCGAATGCAACGCCTGCGTGACCGCGTGCAA
>JAHELH010000091.1:4291-8651 GCA_024644285.1 Paracoccaceae bacterium
AACCAAAGCCACGCTCTGCAAGATCTGGGCAGCTTGAGGGGGAATGAACAATGGCTAGAGCAAAATTCCTCTGCGACGCCGAACGCTGCATCGAATGCAACGCCTGCGTGACCGCGTGCAAAAACGAGCACGAAGTGCCTTGGGGCATCAACCGACGCCGGGTGGTGACCATCAACGACGGCAGCCCGGGCGAACGCTCGATCTCGGTTGCCTGCATGCACTGCTCGGACGCGCCCTGCATGGCGGTCTGCCCGGTGGACTGCTTCTACCAGAACGAGGAAGGCATCGTCCTGCACTCCAAGGACCTTTGCATCGGATGCGGCTATTGCTTCTACGCGTGCCCGTTCGGAGCGCCGCAATACCCGCAGGCCGGCAACTTTGGCTCGCGCGGCAAGATGGACAAGTGCACCTTCTGCGCCGGCGGACCGGAAGAGAACCATTCGACCGCCGAGTTCGCCAAGTACGGCCGCAACCGGATCGCCGAGGGCAAGCTGCCGATTTGCGCCGAGATGTGCTCGACCAAGGCGCTGCTCGCCGGCGACGGCGACGACGTCAGCGACATCTACCGCGAGCGCGTCGTGGCCCGCGGCTTCGGGTCCGGCGCCTGGGGCTGGGGCACGGCCTACGGCCAGAAGGGCGGCTGAGACCCAGCGTAGGGTGGGATTCAACCCACCGCCTGCACGAAAACAAAACCGCTCTGGCTTAACGCCGGGGCGTTTTTCGTTCAGTGCGCATTCGTGACGCTAACGGTCCTATCCGGCACAGCCATTCACATTGGGTTTCGGAGCATTCTGCGCTGCGGAGAAGGTCCGCTCTGAGCCCGATGCCGACCCATCAAAAGTTTGCTGCGTGCGCTGGTAGATATCCCAATGTGGACACGATGCAAAAATCCGTGCTGTATCGCAGCAGGGAGAGCGGCCGTTCATGCAGGCTGCCGCGAACTCGAGATCGGCAAGAGCCTTGCGAATTCGGTGCTGAGCTATCTCGCAGCGGCCGAGGTAACCGCACCGAGCGTGCGCGACATCATTTCCAGGACCGGCGCGTCAGCTGGTATTTTCCACTCCGCCAGCATCTCGGTGGGCTGTTCGTAGGCCATCGCCGAGCCCTCGGCTGTGTCGAACACGAGGATTTTGCCGGGCAGATCGAGCGCCGCCATGCGGTCGGCCGAGAGCGCCTGTGCACCGATCCGCGGGTCGCCGAAGATCACGAGCTGCACCTCGCCCACGTCCTCGCCGATGCTGCGGATGCCGCCGCCGAAGTCGAAGACGCCGAAGACGCGACCGCCGGCTGCCTCGACCGAAGCTTTCAGCCGCTCGACGGTCTCGGGAACCGTGCCCGCCGCGGGCACGATCACCGGCTCGGAGTTCGCCGCCGCGGGAAGGGTGGCGAAAAAGATTGCCGTAAGAGTTCTCTTCATGTCGTCCTCCTTGATTTGGTTGGTTGGAAAAGCCTCACCCGCCTGGCTGCCGCAACGCGGCGGCGATCCAGCCGGCGACGCGGCGCGCGTCGCGTCCGACGCCCGCGACCATGGTCGAGGACACCGCGTACTGGAAATGCAGGCCCGCGAAGTAGAGGCCGTCGATGTCGGTCGCGCGGCCGAAGCGGTGCTGTGGCTCGCCCTGCGCGTCAAGCACGGGCAGGTCGATCCAGTCGAAGCCCGGATGAAAGCCGGTGCACCAGATCACAGTCGCGGGGGCGAGCCTTGTGCCGTCCACGGCCACCGTCTCGCCGTCTTCGATGCCGGCTATTCGGCCGATCCGGCGCACGCCGGCGCGTTCCAGCTGGCCGGGTCGGGTGCGGATCAGCGGCATGCCGTGGCCGTGCATCTTCGCCCGGAACTTCCGCCCCATCGGGGTGCGCATCGTCAGCAAGCGGTGGAACAGGCCCCTGATCACCAGCCGGATCAGCATCTTGCGCCCCATGAAGCCGGAGATATCGAAGGGGATGTGACCCACCGCACGGCCGGCAAGCCAGACCTCGTGCGTCTCGGCCAGGTCAATCGCGATCTCGGCACCGGAATTGCCGGCCCCTACCAGCAAAACCGGGCCGTCGCCGATCTGCGCCGGGTTGCGATATTGATGCGAATGCATCTGCACCACCTCATCCGGAAGGGCGCGGGCGAAGTCCGGCAGCCGCGGTGCTTGGTAGCTCGCCGCCGCGACCACCACCTGCGGCGCCTCAAAGCAGCCCGCCGCGGTCTCCAAGCGGAAAATGCCGTTCGCGCGGTGCAGCCGATCGACGCGGGCGCCGGTGCGCACTGTCAGGCCGTGATGCGCGACGTAGGATTCCAAGTAGTCGGCCATTTCGTCCTTGGTCGGGAAATGGTCGCGGGCGGCGGGAAAGCGCAGGCCGTCGAGCCCGTCGAATTTGGCGGGCGTAAACAGCCGTAGGGAATCCCAGCGGTTCCGCCAGGCGTTCCCGACGCGCTCCGCGCCGTCCAGGATTACGTGGTCGATGCCGCGCCGCTTGAGGTGATATCCGACCGAAAGTCCGGCCTGTCCTGCGCCGATCACGACAACCTGGTACCGCTCGGGGCTCTGTGCCAGCGCGACGGGCGGCGGAAAGGTTCCGGGCTGGGTCCGCAGCGCGTTGCCAGCTTCGACCAGGTCGGCCGGGTGGGCTATCGGCGTCTTTGTCGTCTGCTTCGATTCCATGGTTTCGCTCCGGGTTCGGACTGTTCCCGGATACGAGCCTAAGAGGCGCACGCTTAACGATCATCGTGTAAACGCCCCATCGGCACCTGACGCTCGCATGGGGCATTCACCCCACAGCGAAAACTCAGATCACGCCGCTCTTCAAGCCCTGCGCGACCGCCGCAGCACGCGACGAGACGCCGAGCTTGTTGAATATATTCTCCACGTGCCGGTTCACCGTTTTCGGGCTGAGTCCCAGATCGGTGGCGACATCACGGTTCGAGCCGCCCTCGGCCAGGAGCGCCAGAACTTCGCGCTCGCGGGCTGTCAGAGTGCCGGAGCACCGGTCACCTCGTAATGTGCGCAGCCGCGCCAGGTCGGGTTCGGCGCCAAGCTCGACAAATACCCTCTCGGCGGCCTCAAGCTCCATCGCCGCGCTCTCGGAGTCGCCCAAATCGGCACAGCCGCGGGCGATGTCGACCCGCAGCCGCGCAACGAGGTAGGGCGCGCCGAATTCCGACCAGTATCGTCGCGCCCGGCTGAGCGCGGCCACCGCGCCGGCGGCATCACCACGTGCCAGAGCCAGTCTGCCGCGGCCCTGATCGGCGACCCGGGCGAGGATCTCGGTGCCGAAGTGCGCAGCAATTTCCGCTATCTCTGTACAGAGATCTTCCGCCTCACCGAGATTGCCGCTGGCGACGAATATCTCGATCCCCGCCGGCAGAAGCGTAGTCTTGCGCGGCATGTCCGGCGCGGTTTCAAGAGCGCGCCGGATCATCGCCTTCGCCTCTTTCACGCGGCCCTGCGCTAGCCGCAACAGCGCCAATCCCGGCTGCGGGTCGATGGCAATCTCTCCGGCGCGACGGTACTCGGCTTCAGCCGCGTCGAGCCGGCCGCGCAGGCGCAGGATCTCGCCGCGCCGATAGGCGGCAGTCGCCATCGCGGTCTGCTCGGTGGTGCCTTTCAGCCCCTCGCCGGCGCGCTCCGCCTCTGCATAGGCTTCGGTCCAGTTGCCTTCGAACTGCAGTACCTCGGCGCGGTGCACCTGGCAGACGCCGTTGAAGGCGCGGGCTTGCGGGTTACGCTTGCACCACGCGTCAAGGATCGCTGTCCACTCGCGGGCGCGTACCATCTCCAGCACCCGGCAGCAGGAGGCGACGATCTCGCAATAGACCACGCCGCTGACCACCGGCGACAGACGGCCGGCATTGGCCAGCAACATCGCCTCGTCGATCGGCTGGTAGCCCTCATCGATGCGACCCAGCCGGAACAGGATGCCACCTTTCAGGCTGCCGGCAAGCGCGATCAGATCATCGTCGCCCGCCGCATCGCCGAAGGCCAGCGCCTTGTCCGCCGCCGCCACCGCCGCCTCGTAGTCGCCCTTGCCGCGGTGCATGAAGACCTGCGGCAGGATAAGGTAGCCGCGCTGCACGCAGTCGGAAGGCGTCGCCTCGGCGTGCTTGCCGGCGCGCTGAAGCCAGCCCGAGCCGAGCCCCACTTCACCGATCATCATGTTGCGCAATCCGCACCAGAACGCCGCGCGGGCGCAGTTCTCGTGATCCGCCCGCGCCTCGTGGTGGGCGTAAAGCCGTTCCAGTGCCGCAAGCATCTCGGCGTCGCGGGCGGCAATGCCGGCCGCCCAGACCAGCGCCTCAAGATCCGACGCATTCAGCGCGGCTTCGGCATCTGCCCGGAGGAACAACTCGGTCGCGTCGGCCCAGGCGTTG
>JAHELH010000391.1 GCA_024644285.1 Paracoccaceae bacterium
GGTCGTTCCAGAGAACGCGTTCGAGACGGCGGTCGGCATCCTCTGTGCCGTCGCAGCAGATTACCATGCCGGCATGCTGCGAGAACCCCATGCCGACCCCGCCGCCGTGATGCAGGCTGACCCAGGTGGCGCCCGAGGCGGTGTTGAGCAGGGCGTTGAGCAGGGGCCAGTCGGAAACGGCGTCGGAGCCGTCCTTCATCGCCTCTGTCTCGCGGTTTGGCGAGGCGACGGAGCCCGAATCGAGGTGATCGCGGCCGATAACGACCGGGGCGGCAAGCTCGCCGCTTCGCACCATCTCGTTGATCGCAAGGCCGGCGCGGTGGCGGTCGCCGAGGCCGATCCACATGATCCGGGCGGGCAGGCCCTGGAAGGCGATGCGCTCGCGCGCCATGTCGAGCCAGGTGTGCAGGTGGGTATTGTCGGGGAACAGTTCCTTCATGCGCGCGTCGGTCTTGTAGATGTCTTCCGGGTCGCCCGACAGGGCGCACCAGCGGAAGGGACCGACGCCGCGGCAGAAGAGCGGCCGGATATAGGCCGGGACGAAGCCGGGAAAGGCGAAGGCGTTCACCAGCCCTTCCTCCTTGGCCACCTGGCGGATGTTGTTGCCGTAATCCAGCGTGGGGATGCCGGCATTCCAGAAGTCGACCATCGCGGCGACATGGATCTTCATGCTGGCCCGGGCGGCCTTTTCCACCGCCTTGGGGTCGGTCTCCTGTTTCGCCCGCCACTCGGCGACGCTCCAGCCCTGCGGCAGGTAGCCGTGGACCGGGTCGTGGGCCGAGGTCTGGTCGGTGACGATATCGGGCTTGACGCCGCGTTTCACCAGTTCGGGGAAGATGTCGGCGGCGTTGGCGATCAGCGCCACGGACTTGGCCTCTCCGGCCTTGGTCCAACGGTCGATCACCGCCAGCGCCTGGTCCAGATCATTCGTCTTCTCATCGACGTAACGGGTGCGCAGGCGGAAGTCGGCGCGGGTCTCGTCGCATTCCACGGCAAGGCAGCAGGCGCCCGCCATCACCGCGGCCAGCGGCTGCGCGCCGCCCATGCCGCCCAGTCCCGCGGTCAGGATCCAGCGGCCCTTGAGGTCGCCGCCGTAGTGCTGGCGGCCGGCCTCGGCGAAGGTCTCAAAGGTGCCCTGCACGATGCCCTGAGTGCCGATGTAGATCCAGGACCCGGCCGTCATCTGGCCGTACATGGCAAGGCCGCGGCGATCCAGCTCGTTGAAATGATCCCAAGTGGCCCAGTGCGGCACCAGGTTGGAATTCGCGATCAGCACGCGCGGGGCGTCGGGGTGGGTGCGGAAGATGCCGACCGGCTTGCCGGACTGCACCAGCAGGGTCTCGTCGGACTCCAGATCCTTCAGCGCCACCACGATGCGGTCGAAATCGTCCCATGTCCGCGCCGCCCGCCCGATGCCGCCATAGACCACTAGTTCGTGCGGGTTCTCGGCCACGTCGGGGTGCAGGTTGTTCATCAGCATCCGCATCGGCGCCTCGGTCAGCCAGCTTTTCGCGGTGATCTTGGGGCCCGTCGGCGGGTAGACGTCGCGGAGGTTGTGGCGAGGGTCGGTCATGTCGTTTTCCCCAGTCTGGGGGCCAGGTCGGCCAGGGATTGCAGGATATCGGTCAGGACGCGGCGCAGGCGGGTGGCCTTGCCCATGTCGTAGGTCCAGGGCGGGGCTTCCTCGGCCAGGTAGGCCGATTGCGCCAGCTCCATCTGGATGGCGTGGATGCCCTGCGCCGGGCGGCCATAGTGCCGCGTCGTCCAGCCGCCCTTGAAGCGGCTGTTCAGCACGCTGGAATATTCCGGATGAGCCTTGCAGGTGGCGGCGACGCGGGCCTCGAGGATTGCGGCACAGCTTTCGCCGTCGTTGGTGCCGATGTTGAAATCGGGCAGGGTGCCGTCGAAGAGATAAGGGATGTGCGAGCGGATCGAGTGGCAATCGTAGAGGATCGCGATGCCGTGGCGCCTGACAGTGCCCTGCAATTCCGCCGCGAGCGCGGCGTGGTAGGGGGCGTGGTAGCGCCTGCGGCGGTCCTCGATCTCGTTGGCTTCGGGGGCCGCGTCCCAGATCGGCCGGCCGTCGAAATCGGTCAGCGGCACTAGGCCGGTGGTGTTCTGGCCGGGATAGAGCGAGGCGCCGTCGGGGTCACGGTTGGCGTCGATCAGGTAGCGGTGAAATGTGGCGCGGACGGTGGTGGCGCCGTCGATGAGGCCGTCGTAAAGGCGGTCGATGTGCCAG
>JAHELH010000092.1 GCA_024644285.1 Paracoccaceae bacterium
CGATGACCGGGATCGAGACGGCGCGCGCAAGCGCGGCCGTCGCCGCGACATTCGGCCCCTGCATGGCGCCGTCGCGGTCGATATCCGTGTAGATGATCGCGGCCACTCCTGCATCCTCGAAACGGCGGGCGAGATCGGTGACCTCGACATCGGTTTCCTCGGCCCACCCCATTGTCGCCACCCTGCCGCCGCGCGCGTCGATACCGACGGCGACTGCTCCCGGAAAGCGCCGCGCGGCCTCGCACACCAGGTCGGGATTCTCCACGGCGACGGTGCCCAGGATGACGCGGGCGAGCCCGTTGTCCAGCCAACGCTCGATGGTCGCCATGTCGCGGATGCCGCCGCCCAGCTGCGCGGGCACCGAGATCGCCGACAGGATGGCCTCGACCGCCTCACCATTGACCGGCGCGCCCGCAAAGGCGCCGTTCAGATCGACGAGGTGCAGCCATTCGCAGCCCGCATCCTGAAAGGCGCGGGCCTGGGCGGCCGGGTCGTCGCTGAAGACCGTCGCCTGCGACATCTCTCCCTTGTAGAGGCGGACGCAGTTGCCGTCCTTCAGATCGATGGCGGGATAGAGGATCATGTTGCGGCCCCGGCTGACATCACTTCCCTGCGGATAACCACGGCATCACCGAAAGTGCAATCGGACCCAACGTCAGTCTTGATCGTCGCACGTCCTTGCCGCTTATTCAGCGCCAGTTTTGGGAGGAACCACACATGAAGAAACTTGCCCTTGGCATCGCCATGGCGCTTGGCCTCGCGACCGCGGCCTTCGCCGATCCTCTGGAAGGCACCTGGCGCACGGCGCCGGACGACAACGGCAATACCGGGCTGATCCAGGTCGGCAAATGCGGCGACAAGCTGTGCGGCACGTTGGTCAAGGCGTTCGATTCGTCCGGAGCAGAGATGGCGTCGAAGAACGTGGGCCGCCGGATCATCTGGGACACGGTGAATACCGGCGATGGCGTCTACAAAGGGCGTTTGTACTCTCCGGACCGGGACAAGGAGTACAAGTCCAAGCTGGTGCTGGAGGGCAACCGGCTGTCGGTCTCGGGCTGCATCATCCTCGGCTGCCGCGAGGGCGGCAGATGGGTGAAGCAATAGCGGCTTGTCAGATTAGGGCTGCCAGGTCAGGAAATTCGAGATCAGCCGAAGCCCCGCGCGTTGGCTCTTCTCGGGGTGGAACTGGGTGCCGACGATATTGTCCCGTCCGACGATGGCGGTGATCTCGCCGCCGTAATCGCAATGCGCCAGCAAGTGACGCCGGTCGTTGACCTTGAACTGGTAGGAATGCACGAAATAGGCGTGGTCGCCGGTCTTCAGGCCTTCGAGAACGGGATGCGGGCGGTCGATCACCAGGTCGTTCCATCCCATATGCGGGACCTTCAGTCGAGAATCGGCCGGCGCGATTCGTTCGACGTCGCCGCCGATCCAGCCGAACCCCGGCACTTCGCGGTATTCGTGGCCGCGGCTGGCCAGCATCTGCATGCCGACGCAAATTCCCAGGAACGGGCGGCCCTTGTCGATGACCGCCTCGCGCATCGCCTCGAAAACGCCGTCGACGGCATGAAGCGCGTCGCGGCAGGCCGGAAAGGCGCCGTCGCCCGGCAGCACGATCCGGTCGGCGCCGGCCACTTCCTCGGCCCGGTTGGTGACGCGAACCTCGCCCGCGCCGGCCTCGCGGGCCATGCGCTGAAAGGCCTTCTCTGCCGAATGCAAATTGCCGGATTCGTAGTCGATCAGGACCGTGAGTTGCGACGCGCTGGAAACCACCGGGATTCAGAGCGCTCCCTTGGTCGACGGGATGGCGTCACCCTTGCGCGGATCTGTCTCGGCCGCCTCTCGCAAGGCGCGGGCCACCGACTTGAACGCCGCCTCGGCGATGTGGTGGCTGTTGATCCCGTGCAACGCGTCGACATGCAGCGTGATGCCGCCATGAGTGCTGAGCGCCTGGAAGAACTCGCGCACCAGCTCGGTGTCGAAGCTGCCGATCTTCGACGTCGGCATTTCGACGTTCCACACCAGATACGGCCGGCCCGACAAATCCAGAGCGCAGCGCACAAGCGCGTCGTCCATCGCAAGATGGCATGCGCCGTAGCGGCGGATGCCGCGCTTGTCGCCCATCGCTTCGGCCAGGGCCTGGCCCAGGGCGATCCCGGTATCCTCGACCGTATGGTGATCGTCGATATGCAGATCGCCTTTGGCCCGGACAGTGATGTCGATCAGTGAATGCCGCGCCAGCTGGTCGAGCATGTGGTCGAGGAACCCGACACCGGTGGCGTTGTCATAGGCGCCCGTGCCGTCCAACTCGACGGAAACCGAGATCTCCGTCTCGGTCGTCTTGCGCGTGATGGTGGCGCTACGCATCGCGGTCTCCAGGCGTCGTTTCGTCCGGGCTTATAGGCGCGGGGGGCGCGCAATCCAAGCGCCGCACTCGCGGTAATTCGGGATTGTTGCCGCCTCGGCGCTATGCGAGATTTCGGCAGGTCAAAAGCGGGGATTTTCGATGACGACGTGTGTCTTTGTGCAACTCAGATGCCAGCCCGGCAAGACCTACGAGGTCGCGGATGCGATCATCCTGAGGGAAATCCATTCCGAACTGTACTCGACCAGCGGGGACTACGACCTGTTGCTGAAGATGTACATTCCCCAGGGCGAGGATATCGGCAAGTACATCAACGATCACCTTCTCGATATCCCGGGCATTGTCCGGTCGCTCACGACCCTGACATTCAAGGCTTTCTGATCTCTGGCCGGCGGCGCCCGCAACGCGTCTTCTCCGTCGTGCCGGGCGTGCGGGTCGTTACGGGCCCGACGCCTGGTGTCTGAGCATTCCAGGCAGTCGGCATGATGGCGCGCTTGTTCGGCTCGGCCGCAGCCGGCGCCTACTCGTTCACCGCCACGATTTCCGCCTCCATGCTCAACACCTTCGCCAACTGCGCCAGCCGGGTCTTGACAGCATCACTGTCCGGGACATCGGAACTTTCGAGAATTTCCAGCCGGATGGCGTCGGTTTCGACCTTGAGCCGCGCGTGTTTCAGGATTTCCGGAACGCTTGCGGAAAACCGGTGCCCAAGCAGCAGGGCACGCCCCAGGAATTCCGCGCGCTTCAACTCGGCCGGCGTCAGGATGTCGGTGGCCGATGTGTCCAGCTTCGCCGGCTTGCCGCCGTAGCGGGCCATGATCGCGGCCGCCACGAAGGCCCGTTCCGGATGCGTGATCCCGATGAAGGGAAACTGGAGGATCCGCAGAAACGCCTCGGTCGCGCGGATCTTCTGATGGTCGCGCCAGGCAATATCGGTCAGCGCGCAGACCGCCATGCGGATGCGCCGGTCGCTCTGAACCTCGCCTGGGAAAAGGTCGTCCGTCCATTCCGCGAGCGCCTGTGGAAAGGTCGCCACGCGGGCATCCGGCAGTCCGGTGGCCAGCGCGCCCTCGATCAGCGGATCGCGGTACTGTTCTTCCTTGTCGAGATGCGCGTAAAGCCAGCCTTCCCGCAGCCCGAGCGCCGAAAACATGACTTGATCGGGCTTCAGCTTTCGCAGAACGCGCCACATCACCAGCGCCGAAGCCGACAAAGTGTCGATCCGGCGGCCGGGGACGTCGGGCAGTTGCGCCACCTCGTCCGGCGTCATGCGCGCGATGGATTTCGCCAGTTCAAGAACTTCCGACGCCGGCAGATCGTAGGCGTGGACCACCGCGATCGGCCAACTCCGCATTGCCATGTGAATACGCGCCAGCGCGCGCCACCCGCCGCCGACGGCGTAGAAGACCGGCTCGGTCAGCAGGGGGGGCAGCGCGCCGTCGAGGATCGCATCGACCTCTTTCTTTGCGGTGTCGAGGCCTTTCTGGATCATGCCCCGCACCGGCAGGGCGCCCAGCGGCATGCTGACCTTGCGCTCGCCCACCTGGTCGCCGAGCACCTCCGCAATCTCCAGACTGCCGCCGCCGATATCGCCCACCAGCCCGCGCGGCTGGAAAAACCCGGCAATCACGCCCAACGCCGCGTAAGTTGCTTCCTCCTCGCCGGAAAGAAGCCGCGGCGTCAGCCCGGTCCGTTCCTTGATCCGCGCGATAAGCTCCGCGCCGTTCTTCGCCCGGCGCATTGCCTCGGTAGCGATCACGTCGATGGTCTTGGCGCCCATCGCATCCGCGATCGCCCGGAAGCGTTCCATCGACCCCAGAGCACGGTCCATCGTTTCGTCGTCGAAATACCCCTCGTCGTCCAGCCCGTCGCCGAGCGCGACCAGGGACTTTTCGTTGAACCGTGGAAATGGGGCGCGGGAGTGATCGTCATAGACCACAAGTCGCATCGAGTTGGACCCGACGTCGATAACCGCATAGTGCTCGGGTCTGCGGTTCAGCACGCGCTCTGTGTCGAGCTCGATCGTCCGCGGATCGAATTGGGCGGCTCTGGAGGCTCCGATGGGCATGATCTGACAGCTCCGATTGCTCTGTGCCCGACACTAGCACAAGGACCGGCCCGCAGATCAATGCGCCGCGGCGAACCTTGGCAGATATCGGACCGCCGAAAAGGGTTCGGATCGTGCATCGAACCCGGTCAGATCGACCCTGCCAGTGCGCGCCCAGAGATGGGTCTGACCCATTTCAGCTTCCACGACCTGTTCCGGCAAGTTCGTCAACGCGGTCTTCGGCCATCCGATACCGATGTTCTTCGGCGAACTCACGCCAGTTCGTGGAGGAAGCACTTGCCGAGAACCAGGGATTACCATGACTGGACAAGGGGATTCCTGTGCGGGTCGGCTTGATACCTGGCGGTGTACGATCCAATGCGCGCCTCTTACGCATCCCTCTTCATGATCCACTCGACCTGGGGCGCCGGAACAAAGCGCCATTTGCGCAGGGGGCCGGCCATGACGTTAAGATAATACATCTCGAACCCGTAGGGCGCGCCGCAGGGGTGGTGGCCGCGCGGCACCAGCACCACGTCGCCATCGGCCACCGCCATGGTTTCGTCGAGCCGGCCATCATCGGTGTAGACCCGCTGGATGCCGAAGCCGTCGGCGGGGTTCAGGCGGTGGTAGTAGGTCTCTTCCAGATAGGTGATGCGCGGATAGTCGTCCTCGTCGTGCCGGTGGCTGGGATAGGACGACCAGTGTCCCGCCGGGGTGAACACCTCGGTCACCAGCAGGCTGTCGGCGTAATCCTCGTTCTCCATGGCGATGTTGTTGATGTGGCGGGTGTTGGTGCCCTTGCCGCGGGTGGTCAGCGTGATGCCGTCGGGGCCAATGCGACGCGCCGCGTGGCCGCCCTTGCCCGGCGCGGAGCAGACCGCCAGCACGCAATCCGTCTCGGCCACGGCCTGCCACTCGGTGCCGTTCGGAAGGTAGAGACAATGCGGCGGCGACTTCTCGAACACCTCCATGCGGTCGCCGAGCACGCCCCAGTCCTGTCCCGCGCCGGTGATCGCGGCCTTGCCTTCCACCATCACCAGGATCACCTCGTTGCCGCCGGTGGCCTCGGCCGCCCGATCGCCGGCCCGCAGCCGGTAGAGCGAAAACCCGACATAGCGCCAGCCGGCGCCTTGCGGGGTGATCGCGTGCACCTTGCCGCGGGTGCCGAAGGGTTTCAGAAGGAGTTCAGGCATGGCCGGTTCCTTCCTGCGCTCAGTCGGATCGTTTTGGTCATTGCGCTGCCTCCGTCCGTGCCGCGTCCCAGACGTCGCAGAGCCGCCGGTAGGTGTCCGCCATTTCGGCCACCGCCTGCGCGTCGGTCATCTCGCCCTTCATCCAGGCCCGTGCCGCGTCGCCAAAGATCGTCCGCCCCACGGCAAATCCTTTGACCAGCGGCTGTCTGGCGGCCAGGGCAAAGCTCGCGGCCAGTTCGGCCTCGGGCGCGTCCAGCCCCAGAACGACGATGCCGCGGGTGCGGGGATCGTTGCGCTCGATGGCGGCGACCGCGTTGGCCCAGGCCTTTTCTGTCTTGAATGGCTCCAATTTCCACCAATCGGGATAGATGCCGGCCTCGTAGAAGAACTGGATCAGCGTCGCCGAGGTTGCATCGTCGACCGGGCCGACCTTCGACGGGATGATTTCCAGCAGGAATTCCAGGTGGTTGCGCCGCGCCGCGGTGAACAGCCGCTTGACCCGGGCAACCTGCATTCCGGCGGTCTTGCCGTCGTCGTCAGGGTGGCAGAACACCAAAAGTTTCACCACGTTCTCGCGCGCCCATTCGCGCAGCCGCCCGAGATCCGCGCCAAGCTCCGGCTCGAACTCGATGGGGCGCGAACCGGGAAGTTCGGTGGGCCGGCCGATCCACAGGCCGGTGCCGGTGGCGCGGTGCAGGGCCTGCCGCCCGATGCGGTTGTCGCAGAGGATGCCGTAGCCCGGCGCGCCGTTCTGCACCTGAAGCGCCGCGTCGAGGCACAATTCCTTGAACCTGGCGCCCTTTTCTTGCGTGTAGCCCGCCATCTCCTCGAGCTGCGCGCGGTGGTCGAAGGCGAAGACCCGCATCACCGGCCAGTCGCCGTGCCGGTTGGTCGCCCAGTGCACCTGTTCCAGTTCCGCGTCGTTGCGCAGATCGGGACGCTTGATGCCGCGCTTGAAAAAGAATTGCAGCTCTTCCCAGCTGGGATAGGCCGGGGTACAGCCATGCCGGCTGACCGCGAAGGCGCCGCAGGCATTGGCGTATTTCAGCGCCGTCGGCCAGTCCTCGCCGTCGAGCCAGCCCTTGAGCAATCCGCTCATGAACCCGTCGCCCGCACCCAGCACGTTAAACACTTCGATCGGAAAGCCTGGGCCGGCTTCGCTCTCGTCGAGCGAGGCGGGGATGTCGCCGGTGAAGGCCACCGCGCCCTTGGCGCCGCGCTTGCAAACGAGCGTCGCGCCCGAGACCTTGCGCACCGCGCGCAGCGCCTTCAGCGTATCGGTCGAGCCACCGGCGATGTGGAACTCCTCTTCCGTCCCGACGATCAGGTCGAACAGGTGCAGCGTCGACTGCAGCTTGGCGGTGACCGCGGCGCTTTCCACGAACCGGCTCTCGCCCTCGCCATGGCCGGCGACGCCCCAGAGGTTCGGCCGGTAGTCGATGTCGAGCGCGGTCTGCATGCCCGCCTCGCGCGCGATATTCAGCGCCTTCAGCGTTGCCGCCTCGACCTGCGGGTGCGACAGATGCGTGCCGGTCGCCACGACGGCCCGCGCTCGCCGGATGAAATCCGGGTCGATGTCGTCCACGGTCAGGCCCATATCGGCGCAGTTCTCGCGGTAGAAGATCAGCGGGAATTGTTCCTGGTCGCGGATGCCCAGCAGCACCAGCGCCGTCAGCCGGTCGGGGTCGGTCTTGACGCCGTCGGTGTTCACGCCCTCGCGGGCCAGCTCCTCGCGGATGAAGCGCCCCATATGCTCGTCGCCGACCCCGGTGATCACCGCCGAGCGCAGCCCCAGCCGCGCCGTGCCGCAGGCGATGTTGGTGGGCGAGCCGCCGATATACTTGTCGAACGACCCCATATCCTCCAGCCGCCCGCCGATCTGCGCGCCGTAGAGATCCACCGAAGACCGGCCGATGGTGATCAGGTCGAGCTTGTCAGACATCGGCCAGCCTGACCGGTTGTCCCGACTTCGCCGACCGGGTCGCGGCCTCTGCCATCGCCAGCGCGGCGACACCGTCGTCCAGCGTCACGGGCATGGCGGCGCCGGAGTTCAAAGCTTGGACAAACGCGTTCCACTCGGCGCGATAGGCCGGCATGTAGCGTTCCAGGAAGAACAGCACCGGCTTGGCGCTGACCACGCCCTCGGTCGTCGACTTGACCACCAGGTTTTCGACCAGATTGCCGACCTGCAGCATGCCCTTGGAGCCCTGCACCTCAAGCCGCTGGTCGCCGTACCCGGCGCGGCGGGTGTTGCGGATCGTGGCGATCCTGCCGCCGGCATAGGTCAGGGTGACGGCAGCGGTGTCGACATCGCCCGCCTTGCCGATCTCCGGATCGACAAGGCACGAGCCGACGGCAAAGACCGTCACCGGCGGCTCGCCCATGATGAAGTTCGCCATGTCGAAATCGTGGATCATCATGTCGCGGAACAGGCCGCCCGAGACGTTGACATAGGCGAGAGGCGGCGGCGCCGGGTCGTAGGAGGTGATCGCCAGCATTTCGGCCTGGCCGATCTCGCCCGCGTCGAGCGCCGCCTTCAGCGCGCCGAAGTTCGGATCGAAGCGGCGGTTGAAGCCGATCATCACCGGCTGGCCGGTCCTGGCGGCATTCTGCCGGCAGGCGCGCGCGCGCTCCAGGCTCAGGTCGACGGGCTTTTCGCACAGAACCGCCTTGCCCGCCGCCGTCGCCGCCTCGATCAGGTCGGAATGCGTGTCGGTCGAGGTGGCGATCAGCACCGCATCTATCTGCGGGTCGGCGATAATCTCTTCCGTCGTGCGCGCGGTCGAGCCGTATTGCTTGGCAAGCTTCTCGGCGGTTTCGGGGTAGTAGTCCGAGATCGCGGCGAGCGTGCTGCCGGGGTGCGAGGAGATGGCGGTGGCGTGCACCCCGGCAATGCGGCCCGCGCCCAGAAGTCCGACTTTGATCATGGCGTTGGTCTTTCTGTGGTTCTCAGAGTGTGAAGGCGTCCAGGGCGTCCTGAGGGTCATCCTTGGCGAAGGCTTGCAT
>JAHELH010000093.1 GCA_024644285.1 Paracoccaceae bacterium
TCGCGCCGCCGACCGGCGCGGGGATCGCGGCGGCGGGGATGCGGCAGGTATCCGCGGCGTCGCGCCAGGCGAACATGCCGCCCTGCAGGAATTCCGCCGCCATGCCCTCGCTGCGCAGCCAGGCCGCGACGCCCTGGCTCAGCTTCAGCCCCTTCTGGCACACCACCACGCAGGGCCGGCCGCCGAGCCGCGCGATCAGGCCGGGGATATCGGCATGGGGATGCCGGAACGAGCCCGGGATCAGGTGCGGATCCTCGGCGAAGTCCGGGTCGATGCACACGTCGACGATGGCCGGGCAGTCCGGCATGCCGATCAGGCGGTTCAGTTGCGGGACGGTGATCTCGTTGGGCGATGGCATGGCGCATCCTCCTGGGCACAGGTGGGACGCGAAACTTGGGCTGCCGCCTCACGGGGTGTCCGCTTCGACCCCATGACCCAGTGTTGGAGGCTCGCGGGGCGCTTGTCAAAGCCCTTGTGCGGCGCCGGTCCGATTGACACGCCGCGGCGCGGTTGCACAGAATGGGACGTTCTGAAATGCCTTTTCCAGGGAGATGCCTCGATGAAAGCGCTCGCCGCCGCAGGTCTCGGCCTGATCCTCCTTACCGCGCCCGCCCTTGCGCAGGGCAAGAAATCGCAGGCCGGCGTGGCGGATCACTCGGACGCGCCGGTCTGCGAGGCCGCACCCGCCGAAGGCATGACGGCGGTCTGCCGCTGCGAGGCGGGCAGCGGCAACGGCTCGGTCTGGGGCAGCGGGCCCTATACCGCGGACAGCAGCCTCTGTGCGGCGGCGCTGCATTCCGGCGTGATCGGCGCCGAGGGTGGCGCGGTCGAACTGGTTGGCCTGCCGGGGCAGGACAGCTACGAGGGCAGCGCCGCCAACGGCGTGACGACCAGCAGCTGGGGATCCTACGGCCAAAGCTTCGACGTGCGCCCGCCGCCGCGCGTGGCCGCCGCCGCGCCCGCCGAGACGAATGCGCCGGCCTGCGACAGCGTGCCGGACAACGAGGAAACGCTGGTCTGCCACTGCGACAGCGGGCCGGTCACCGGCTCGGTCTGGGGCAGCGGGCCTTACACCGCCGACAGCGACATCTGCACCGCGGCCCGGCATGCCGGCGTGATCGGCGAGGGCGGCGGCGTGCTGCAGCTGCGCGGCTGGCCCGGCCAGGACAGCTATCCCGGCTCCAGCGCGAATGGCGTCAGCACCAGCAGCTGGGGGTCCTACGGCGCAAGCTTCATGGTCGAGACCGCCAGCGCCGCAGGCGACATGCCGGCGACCGCCGCGGCGCCGCCCTGCGACGTGATCCCGGGCGAGGTCGACCGCCATTCCTGCGCCTGCACCGACGACATCGCCGGCTCGGTCTGGGGCAGCGGGCCCTATACCGCGGACAGCAACATCTGCTCGGCCGCGCGCCATGCCGGCGTGATCGGCGCCGACGGCGGCACCGTAACGGTGATCCGCCTGCAAGGGTTGCAGAGCTATGCCGGGTCCGAGGCCAATGACGAGGCAACCGCCAGCTGGGGCGACTACGACGCCAGCATCGTCTTCGACCGCAACTAGTGCGCCCATCCGCCGCGGGTCACCGCTGTCGGCGCAAAATCTCCGAAAAGACCGGGTAGGGAAGTCCCGACTATGCCGACCGGCGCACTCGCGCTATGATGGTTTCATTGAAGCGCGCTTTCTTCTCTGAGTTTATCGCCCGCGTGATTTGGGCCAATCGGATTACTGGAGGTATAACATGACAATACGGCAACCGACGTGGCTGCGGGCCGTGGCCGGACTGACCCTGGCCGCGGCGTTCACGCTGACGGATCCCGGCGGCGCCCAGGCGCAGGGGATCAACCTGGCCAAGTGCGAGGGCCTGTGGTTCTCCACGTCAGAGGATTTCCTGTCGCAGGGGCCGCGACTGCCGGGCGGGCCGGTCGTGTCGGACGGCGATCTGCTGACGTTCCAGGTGGGCGTGGGCACCCGGCTTTGCGCCCGCAACGCCGAACTGATGCGCGTCTTCGACATCGAGCGCTACGATCACGGTCTCGACGCCGTGGAGCAGATCCAGATCTCCGAAGGCGCGGTGTTCATCGCGTTTTCGACCGAAATCGACTCGGTCAACGGCGCCGCGCAATTCACCGCGGGCGACCTGTTGTTCGGCAGCGGCGCGGTGGTGCCCAACAGCGCGCTTCTGGCCAAGTTCGACCTGCCGCGCAGCCTGAACCTGGGCCTCGACGCGGTGCATATCGAGGGCGGCCCGCGCGAGAAGCGCGAGCTTCTGGCCAAGCTCGACGGCGTCGGCGTCGATCAGTTCCGGCAGAACCCCGGCCTGCTGATCGAGATCCTCGAGGGCACCAACACCGATATCCTGTTCTCGACCGAAGGCACGCCACCGGACGTGCAGCAGCCGCAATTCCTGGACGGCGACCTGCTGTCGGCCAAGTTGGGCACCATCGTGCGGTCGAACAACGACCTGCTGCCGGGCCTGCCCTCGGGCATTCCGCAGGAGGGCGTGGATTACGGCCTGGACGCCTACACGCCGTCCTTCGACCAGATCGAGCAGGTGCCGATCGAGCTGTTCTCGATCGAGATCCAGGCGCGGGCGGGATCGATCTCGGACGGCGACGTGCTGAGTGTCGGGCCGGGCATGTACCTGCGCAACATCGACCTGATCGGCCCGCTGGAGCCGCGCGACCGCGACCTGGGGCTGGATGCGCTTGCGGATCGTATCGGCGAAAGGGCCTGCCTGGCGCGGATCACCACGATCAGCGATATCGACGTGCTCAACATCAACCAGGGCACGGGTCTGTTCGACGCCGACCGGCCGTTCGGCGATTGGGTGCGGGTCCAGGGCATCGTGCCGGGGCCGAACTGCCCGGAATACAACACCCACGAGTTCCAGGTCCGGGTGGCGGTCGATGGCGGGCCGGAAGTGCCCGTGCTGCATGCCGCGGGGCTGAACTGGCGGCGCAACGTCGCGCCCTGCATCTCGTCGAACGACCTCTACACCTCGGATCCCTGGGGCGGGTGGTTTCCGCTGACGCAATACTGGCGGTTCAACGAATGCCCCGACGACGCGTCGCTGGCGTTCTGGAACTCCAATTCCGCGCCGGGCGCGGATATCGCGGTGTTCCGGGTGTCGATGCGGCCCTTGGGCGGCGGTGCAGAGACGTTCTCGGCCCCGGTGCGGATCCGCATCGACAACGATCAGCCGCACGATCTGCTGGCGGAGCTTTACAATTCCGGCGAGACCCAGCCGTTCGGCGATCAGTGCAAGATCGATTTCGGCGGCGAGAACATCGTCATCGACATCAAGGGCCGCGCCCGCGACGAGCATTTCCGCGAATATGAACTGCACTGGACTGGCGGCGACGTGCATACCTGGCGCGGGGTGCCGGTGACGCTGGCGCGGACCTACGATGCCGGGCGGCCGGATCTGGGCGACATGGGCACCGAGCCGCCCGCCAAGACCGACGTTCCGCTGGGCACGCTCGACCTGACCACCGAGTACATGAACGCCACGGGCGGCCTGCCGGTCATCGAGTGCGGCTATACCGTGCGGCTGCGCGCCTGGGATCGGGCGCATCTGGGGCGGTTCACCCCGTCGCTGAATGCCTTTGGCCACTTCGCCGGCAACGTCGCGGATTACATGCAAAGCTTCTGCCTGATCCCCTGAGGCAGAGTGCATAAAACCAAGAAAGGCCCGCGACTTGCGGGCCTTTTTTGAAGTGCAGGCTTCTGTTGCCAGGTGCCTGCGAACCCCGCCTTACGCGGCTAGGCGCAAGGGCTTAAGTTTCGATCTTGCGGACTGCTTACGCAGCCAGCGCGACCGGAGCACGGTTGTCGTTGGCAACTGTACTTTTCGGACCGATAACGGTGGTACCTCACCGGGACAAAGCAAACTCCTTTAGACGTTCGTCGATCCTATTTCGGCCCCGTGATCCCCAACGAGGGATTTTGGTGGAGCCGCCGGGTACCGCCCCCGGGTCCGAGCCGCTTATTACGAGCGCGTTTATGTCCATAGTCGGCGAACCGACATTGGCAAAATAGGCGCAAAGTGGGCCTCTTTCAAGGCCACCGACACTGCCGTGCGTCTTCAGCTCGGACTGGAATCATGAAAGCCAGTTCCCGAGCTTCGACGTGGCGCCCGCGGGCGGCGGATAATCGTTTGACATTCAAGGCATGCCTGCCAGAAAGGCAGATGCACCGACCCTGACGCCGAAAGCCTGCTGCCTGATGCTGCCGATCCGCATGTACCTGCGCCCGGTCCTTTGGCTGGGCTTCTTCGCGGCGATCCTGGCCGCGTGGTGGACGATGTACTCGATGAGCACCGGCATGGGGCTGGACCTGCTGGGGCGGCCGGGACCGGCGGCGCAGGCGATGCGGGGAATGGACCCGGCGATGGACATGGCGATGCCGATGGCCGAGTTCGGACCGCTGATGTCCATGTGGGCGGTGATGATGGCGGCGATGATGGGGCCGACCATGGTGCCGACGCTGCGCGCCTACGACGACCTGCGCGGCCGCGGCGCGGGCAGCCGCGCGGGCTGGCTGGGGGTCTTGCTGGGGTATTTCGCCGTCTGGATCGGCTTTGCCGCGCTGATCGCGGGCGCGCAGCTGGCGCTGCTCTTCGGCGGGGCCATCGACTTGCTGGGCATCGCCACCTCGCTCTGGCTCAGCGCGGCGCTTCTGACCCTTGTCGGGGCCTACCAGTTCAGCCGCGTCAAGGAAGCCTGCCACGGTGTCTGCCACCGGCCGGTGATGTATTTCGTCGGCCACTGGCGTCCGGGCTTCACTGGCGGGGTGCGTATGGGGCTGGGGCTGGGCGCGTTCTGCGTCGGCTGCTGCTGGGGGTTCATGGCGCTGGGTTTCGTCGGCGGGGTGATGAGCCTCTTGTGGATGGGGCTGGCGACGCTGTTCATGGTTCTGGAAAAGCTGCCGCAGATCGGGCACCGGCTGCTGAGGCCGGCTGGCGTGGCGCTGATCGGCGCGGGGGCATACGTGGCGGCGCTGGCCGCGGGACAAGTTTAGGGAGGCGAAATGGCCAAGAAGAACAGGCGCGAATCCGACCGGCTGGCGGTGCGCGAACGGCTCGACCAGCGGATGCATTCCAACCCGCGCCGGCGCAAGCGCAACCCGACGGAATGGGAGATCCGGGGCGAGCTGTTCATGAACTGCTCCTGCACCGTGTTTTGCCCCTGCGTGATTTCCCTGGGCGCGCATCCGCCGACGGAAGGCTATTGCAAGACCTGGTTCGCGATGCAGATCGACGAGGGGCATTTCGAGGGCGAGGATCTGGGTGGCATCAACGTCGCGCTTCTGATCGACATTCCCGGACGCATGGCCGATGGCGACTGGAAGGTCGCCGCCTATGTCGATGAAAAGGCGACGCAAAAGGCCTATAACGGCCTGCTGAAGATCCTCTCGGGCGCGGCGGGCGGCAATACCGGCGTGTTTCATTACCTGGTCTCCGAGATCATCGGCACCGAGCGCGAGAAGGTGGTGATCGAGAAGGACGGCAAGCGCCGCCGGATCATCGTCGGCCGCAAGATCCAGGGCGAGATCGAGCTGATCGAGGGCAAGGATCCGGAGGTGCCGGTCAGCATCGAGAACTCGACCTACTGGATGGGGCCGCAGGTGTTTCCGGCGCGCGGGCTGAAATCCAAGGTGCGCGATTACGGCCGGGTCTGGGATTTCGAGGGCAAGTCCGGAGAGATCGTGCCCATCGACTGGTCGGGACCCGGGCGCAGATGATCGCGCCGCATTACTGCCGCGTCATGGCGCGGTACAACATGTGGCAGAACGGGGCGCTGATCGAGGCCGCCGAGACGCTCACCGACAAGGCGCGGCGACAGGATCGCGGTGCGTTCTTCGGCTCGATCTTCGGCACGTTCAACCACCTGCTCTGGGGCGACACGATGTGGATGTCGCGCTTCGACGGCTGGAGCAAGCCCGAGGGCGGCATCGCCGGCAGCCCCGGCTTCACCGAGGACTGGGGGGCGTTCAAGACCGCGCGGACCATCGCCGACACGCGCATCCTGGACTGGGCGCTGCGCCTGCTGGTGGGCGATCTGGACGGCGAACTGACCTGGTACTCGGGCGCGGCGAAGCGCGAAGTGGGCAAACCGCTATGGATTTGCGTGGCGCATTTCTTCAACCACCAGACCCACCACCGCGGCCAGATCCACGCGATGCTGACCGCCGCCGGGGCGCGGCCCGGCGACACCGACCTGGTGTTCATGCCGGAGGGCGAATGATGGCGCTGATCTCTCCGTCCCGCCGCCTGCGCCGCACGCCGTTCTCCGAAGGGGTCGAGGCGGCGGGATGCAAGGCCTACACGGTCTATAACCACATGCTGCTGCCGACGGTCTTCGCCTCGGTGCAGGAGGATTACGCGCATCTGAAGCGCGCCGTGCAGGTCTGGGACGTGGCCTGCGAGCGGCAGATCGAGCTGCGCGGGCCCGATGCCGGGCGGCTGATGCAGATGCTGACACCGCGCGACCTGCGCGGGATGACGGTGGGCCAGTGCTGGTACGTCCCCATCGTCGACGAGACCGGCGGCATGCTGAACGACCCGGTGGCGCTGAAGCTGGCCGAGGACCGCTATTGGGTCTCGATTGCCGACAGCGACCTGCTGATGTGGGTCAAGGCGGTGGCATATGGCTGGCGGCTGGAGGTGCTGGTGGACGAGCCCGACGTCTCGCCGCTGGCGGTGCAGGGGCCGCTGGCCGACGCATTGGCGGCGCGGGTCTTCGGCGAGGCGGTCAGGAACCTGCGGTTCTTCCGCTTCGGCTGGTTCGAATTCCAGGGCGCGTCGCACGTGATCGCCCGCTCGGGCTATTCGCGGCAGGGCGGGTTCGAGATCTATGTCGAGGGCGGTCAGCACGGCATGCCGATCTGGAACGCCCTGATGAATGCCGGCCGCGAGATGGACGTGCGCGCGGGCTGTCCCAACCTGATCGAGCGGATCGAGGGCGGATTGCTGAGCTATGGCAACGACATGACCCGCGAGAACACGCCGCACGAATGCGGGCTGGGCAAGTTCTGCAATACCCAGACCGCCATCGGCTGCATCGGCCGCGACGCGCTGCTGCGGGTGGCGCGCGACGGGCCGGTACGGCAGGTCCGCCCGATCAGCATCGAGGGGCCGCCGGTGCCCGGCTGCGACCGGCCCTGGCCGATCATGGACGGCGACGACCAGGTCGGGCAGGTGACGTCCGCCGCCTGGTCGCCGGATTACGAAACCAACGTGGCGATCGGCATGGTGCGGATGACGCATTGGGACTTCGCCACCGATATCGACGTGGTGCTGCCCGACGGCACGGTGCGCGCCGCCGTCGTGCAAAAGACATTCTGGATCTGAAGGGAGAGACGCGATGTTCAGGGCTTTGCTGGTCGAAAAGGACGAAGAGGGAAAAACCAGCGCTTCGGTGCAGGAACTGGACGAGGACCGTCTGCCCGAGGGCGACGTCACCGTCGCGGTCGAATATTCCACCGTAAACTACAAGGACGGGCTGTGCGTCGGGCCGGGCGGTGGGCTGGTGCGGACCTATCCGCACGTGCCGGGGATCGATTTCGCCGGCACCGTCGAGACCTCGGACGACGCCCGCTACAAGCCCGGCGACAAGGTGGTGCTGACCGGCTGGCGCGTGGGCGAGAACCGCTGGGGCGGCTATGCGACACGCGCGCGGGTCAAGGCGGACATGCTGGTGCCGCTGCCCGAGGGGCTGGACACGCGGGCCGCGATGGCGGTGGGCACGGCGGGGCTGACCGCGATGCTGGCGGTGATGGCGCTGGAGGATCACGGGCTGAAGCCGGGCGACGGCGAGGTTCTGGTGACCGGCGCCGCGGGTGGCGTCGGCTCGGTCGCGGTGGCGATCCTGGCCAAGCTGGGCCACGAGGTGACCGCGGTGACCGGGCGGCCCGAGACCGAAGCCTACCTGCGCGGGCTGGGCGCCACTGGCATCGTGCCGCGCGACGAGCTGACCGAGGTCACCAGAAAGCCGCTGGAGGCCGAGCGCTGGGCCGGCTGCGTCGACGCGGTGGCGGGCGCGATGCTGGGACGCGTCCTGAAGCAGATGAAATACGGGTGTTCCGTCGCGGCCATCGGGCTGGCCGGCGGGGCGGTCATCGAGGGCGCGCTGATTACGCCCTTTATCCTGCGCGGCGTGAACCTGCTGGGCATCGACAGCGTGATGCAGCCCTATGACAACCGGGTGCGGGCGTGGCAGCGCATTGCGTCGGACCTGCCGATGGACAAGCTGGAGGCGATGGTGCAGCCGGCGACGCTGACCGACCTGCCGAAGCTGGGCCGCGACATCCTGAAGGGGCAGGTCAAGGGCCGCGTGGTGGTCGACGTCAACGCCTGAGGCGCCCCGCCCGTTGCGCCTGCTCGGGTGCGACGGGCCGCCACTGTCGCCTTTGGCACCTATTGCTTCGCCATGGGTCTATTGACCCTGCGGAAACGTCCTAGGCTTCGATTGGAGATTTCGGACCCGTTCGTGTACGGTCGAGCCCTCTAGAGGCATGCGTACCGTGCCTCGCAGCGAGTATCGAAATACAGAACAAGTCGGAGGGACGGATGTTTCGGACAATCATGATGCCCGTCGACCTTG
>JAHELH010000094.1 GCA_024644285.1 Paracoccaceae bacterium
CCAGGGATAGTCGCGGTCGCTCATCCCGTCGGAGCACAGCATCGGTTCGATGAAGGACATCGTCGCCGCCGTTGGCCCGCCATGCGACAGGATCGCCGGGAACGGCCCGCGCGCCTCGGGCGTCAGCGCGCCGGTCAGGCTCAGCGCCAGCGCCTCGCCGTCGATGCCGGCGTAGACCGCGCCGCCGCCCGACAGCCGCAGCGACCAGAACGGCTCTGTGCCCGCGCACAGCAGCCCCTGCGGAAGCTCGGTCGGACCGATGCCGGGCTGCGGGTCGGGTGCGAGGAACCGGGTGGCGATCCAGCCATTGCTTTCTTCCCAGACGATGCGGCCCCAATCGCCACTGCCGTCGGTCCCGATCACCTCGATCCCCACCGCGTCATGTGGCAGATCGCCGATATCGGCGCTCGAGGCACTGGGCTCTGCACGCACATTCAGCGTGTCGTCGGCGGCAACACCCGTGACGCGGTGATAGGTGGGCTCTGCCGCAGCGGCGCTGGCAAGTCCGGCGGCGAGGCAGGTGAGAATTGGAAGTCGGCGCATGGCGAGCACTCCTTGACAGACGGCCGTTCCGCTATCATGTCGCCCGCCCGCCGTGGGACGCAAGGATTCCCTGACGGTAGATCAGGGGGCCCGGATCGCGTCTTTCAGCGCAGTGTCGGTTTTCGCGATTGCGACGAAGTTCGGACCGGACTCGAAATCGTTGAGGCGATAGTGGAAGTCGGTGAAAATTGCCCCGCGGGGCTTCAGCACGCCGACGTCGTAGCCGTGTTCGGCGAAGAACCGGAAATAGTCTTTCATCAGAAAGTGGGCGTCGCCGCTGTTGTAGCCGTATTCGAACTGCACCAGCCGAATGTTTCCCTCGCCCAGCATCCGTCGCAAGCCGTGCAGCACCAAATGCTCGGCGCCCTCGACGTCGATCTTCAGAAAGTCGATCCGCGGGATCGCCTGGGCGGCACAATAGCTGTCGCCCGTCGTCACTTGGGTCTCGATCAGGTCGGGCGTGATCTTGGCGTCGTGGTAGTCGGCGTCGATCAGGATCGTGTTGCCTCCGGCACTCGCGCCGTAATCCTTGTACTGCACCGTCGCGTCCCGGTCCGACAATCCGAAATTGTTCAGTGTGACGCGGGCATCGCCGGAATGCGCCTTTGCCAGTTCGGCGAAGGTCGATTTCGATATCTCGAAGGCGTGCACTTTGGCGCCGGCGAAATTCTTCAGCGCGATGCCCGTCCAATCGCCCACATTGGCACCGACGTCGAACACGGTGCCGATGTCGAACGCCTTCAGCCGCTCGATCAGCAAACGCTCGCCGTTTTTCTCAAGGTCGTAGGAAAAGCCTTCGTTTTTCTTGATGTATCGCTGGCAGATTTCGTAGAAGACCTCTGGCATCGTCGCCCCGAGTTTGCATCCGGTCCGACCTTACTGGGCGCCGTCGCCACGCTCGACCGACGCCCGGCTCATACACGGGTTCCGGCGCAAGGGAACTGTTCCCGGCCGGCGCCGCGCAGGGCTGATCCCATCGGCAGGTCTTGCACCGTCACCCCGACGACGCGCGCGCCGGGGACGATGCCGCCGACTGGTCCGGGTGGCTCCCGCCCAGTTCGGGCAGGATATTGAATTCAAGCTGCTCCGGGTCAAGGAGGGCGCGCACCTCGTCGGGCGTGACGAAGCGCCGACGTCCGGTGGCCGAGTAGGGCACGTTGTCGATCCGTCCGGAAAATCCGCGCGGCACCCGGTA
This sequence comes from Paracoccaceae bacterium, assembly GCA_024644285.1. Taxonomy (GTDB): domain Bacteria; phylum Pseudomonadota; class Alphaproteobacteria; order Rhodobacterales; family Rhodobacteraceae; genus JAHELH01. The sequence continues at coordinate 1,739 of JAHELH010000094.1, forward strand.
TTTCACACCGATGCGTTCCAGCGCTTCCGGAAGCGTTTCGAATCCTTCGCGAAGCGCGTCGTGCTCGATCACGGCGACCCGGCCCGGCTCTCGCCGCTGCAGCGCAAGCCAGAACGAGTGATAGGCGTCGTAGTCCCGCGCATGGTTCGGCAGATCGGCCAGGGCTTGCGGAAGGTCTGCGTACCAGTCCGATCGCATGCCCCAGTTGCAGACCGATGCCAGCCAGTCCGGCTTGTCCTTTAGGATCACGATGTGGTTGCAGGCTTGCGGAAAGCCGGCGACGGCGTTCAATTCGTTCACGGACCGGACGAAGACGTCATTCGACCACTTGTAGGCGATGGCGGGCGAGATCGAACTCTTGTCGTGCTGCCATCGGTAGTGCTTGTGCATCGGGTCGCTTCGATCCAGCCACACGACCTCGTTCATCGGCCAGACCCGCAGCTTGCGCAGGCACGCGTTCAGATAGTTTGTACCGCTGCGCTGAAGCCCGTGCTGCGCCAGCGGCGGGGTGCGGCGGGGCCGCTGGATGTATTCCCCCAGCCTGTTGCGCTGGCGCGCAAGGAATTTCCTGGTTTCCTTGATCGAAAAAGCCATGTTCACCGAGTTGCGACTGTCATGGGTCCAAGGGCCGGTCGGCTACTCCCACTCGATGGTGCCGGGCGGTTTCGATGTGATGTCATAGGTGACCCGATTCACGCCCGGCACCTCGTTGATGATCCGGGTCGCGGTCTCGCCCAGGAAGTCGTGGCTGAATGGGTAATAGTCCGCCGTCATCCCGTCGACGCTGGTCACCGCCCGCAAGGCCAGCGCGAAATCGTAGGTCCGGCCGTCGCCCATCACGCCGACCGTGCGCACCGGAAGGATCGCCGCGAAGGCCTGCCAGATCTCGTCGTACAGGCCGTGCCGCCGGATCTGGTCGATATAGACCGCGTCGGCGCGGCGCAGGATTTCCAGCTTCGGCCGGGTGATCTCTCCGGGACAGCGGATCGCCAGGCCGGGGCCGGGGAACGGGTGGCGGCCGATGAAGCTGGGCGGCAGGCCCAGTTCGCGGCCCAGCGCGCGGACCTCGTCCTTGAAGAGCTCGCGCAGCGGCTCGACCAGCTTCAGCCCCATCTTTTCGGGCAGGCCGCCGACATTGTGGTGCGACTTGATGGTGACCGAAGGCCCGCCGCTGAACGACACCGATTCGATCACGTCGGGATACAGCGTGCCCTGCGCCAGGAACTCGGCGCCGCCGACCTCTGCCGCGTGCTTCTGGAACACGTCGATGAACAACCGACCGATGATCTTTCTCTTTGTCTCCGGGTCGCTTACGCCGTCAAGTTCACCTAGGAACAGCTCGGATTCGTCGGCATGGATCAGCGGGATATTGTAGTTGTCGCGGAACATGGTCACGACCTCGTCCGCCTCGCCCTGGCGCAGAAGGCCATGGTCAACGAAAACGCAGGTCAGCTGGTCGCCGATGGCTTCGTGGATCAGAACCGCCGCGACCGACGAATCGACGCCGCCGGACAGCCCGCAGATCACCTTCGCATCGCCCACCTGCTGGCGGATCTTCGCGATCGCTTCTTCGCGGTAGGCGCCCATCGTCCAGTCGCCGGCAAACCCCGCCTCGCGGACGAAATTCTCGTAGAACCGCGCGCCGTTCGGGGTGTGGTGCACCTCGGGGTGGAACTGCACGGCATAGAACTTCCGGTCCGGATCGGCGGTGATCGCGAAGGGCGCGCCGGGCGAGGTGCCGAAGACGCGGAACCCCGGCGCCAGGCGGCTGACATGGTCGCCATGGCTCATCCAGACCTGCTCGCGGCCGGTGGCGAACCAGCCCTCCAGCAGCGGCAGCTCTTCGTCCTCCGGCGTCACGTAGGCGCGGCCGAACTCGGCCCTGCCGTCGCCGCGCTCGACCAGACCGCCCAGCATGTGCATCATCACCTGCTGGCCGTAGCAAATGCCCAGCACCGGCACGCCCAGCTCGAAAACCGCCGTGGGCGGCATCGGCGCGCCCTCGGCATAGACCGAGGCCGGACCGCCCGACAGGATCACCGCGCGGGGCCGGTAATCCGCCAGGAAGTCCTCGGTGACCGCCTGGAACGGGTGGATTTCGCAATACACGTTCAGCTCGCGCAGCCGCCGCGCGATCAGCTGCGTGACCTGGCTGCCGAAGTCGATGATCAGAAGGCGCTGGTGCATGCGCTTCCCCTAGAACGCGACCCGTTCCGACGCAAGCGGCATGCCGCCTGCCGACGCCGCCGCAGGGGAACGAATGCCACGCCCGCCCGTTGGGTATGTACACCGCGCACCACCCCCGCGCGCGGAAACACAATGGGAAAGGACCACGACATGAAAGACCTTGAAGGCCTGTTCAAACATTTCCTGCGCGACGTCTATTACGCCGAGCAGCAGGTGCTGAAGACCCTGCCCAAGATGGCCGAGAAATCCGATTCGTCGGAGCTCCGCCAGGCATTCGAACATCACCATACCGAAACCGAAGAGCAGATTTCGAATCTCGAAAAGGTTTTCGAATTGCTCGATCTGAAACCCCGCGGCGAGACCTGCGAAGCGATCAAGGGGATCCTGGAGGAAGGCGACTCGATCATGCAGGAGACCGACGATCCCGACGCCCGCGACTCCGGGATGATTGCCGCGGCGCAGGCCGTGGAGCATTACGAGATCGCCCGCTACGGCACGCTCGTCTCCTGGGCGCGGACGCTGGGCATGGAAGAGGCCGCGCGACTGCTGCAGCAGAACCTCGACCAGGAATACGACGCCGATCGCAAGCTGACCGATCTTGGTGAAGGCAACCTGAACAAGCAGGCTGCCTGACCGTGCAAAACGGCGCGCGCCCGCAAGGCGCGCGCTGACGCTGCGGCGGGAAATGTCGCAAAACCGCCCAAAGCGGCGCAATTCGGTCAATCCGGTTGCGCCGCTTTCGCTATGACCTGCGCATCGATACGCAACGGGGGCGGAGCATGGCGGAGGCAGAGGCGCGGCGGCGGGCGCGGGGCGGCGGCGGGGCTGCGCGGCGCGCGGAACGCTCGGCGGTATCGGTGGACACCGCGCGGTTCATCGAGCGCAACATCCCGAACCTCGAGATCCTGAACGACGAGGCGCTCGAGATCATCGAGCACAATGCCGAGACGGTGCTGGAAGAGATCGGCGTCGCGTTCACGGAAAACCCGGAGGCGCTGAAGCGCTGGAAGGACGTGGGCGCCGACGTGCAGGGCGACCGCGTGCACATCCCGCGCGGGCTGGCCCGCACGCTCTGCGCCACCGCGCCGGCGCGCTTTACCCAGGCCGCCCGCAACCCCGAGCGCAACGTCGAGATCGGCGGCAAATCCATGGTCCTTGCGCCGGTCTACGGCCCGCCCTTCGTGCGGGATCTGGACGGCGGGCGGCGCTACGCCACGATCGAGGATTTCCGCAATTTCGTGCGCCTCGGCTACATGTCGAAATGGCTGCACCATTCCGGCGGCACGGTCTGCGAGCCGACCGACGTGCCGGTCAACAAGCGCCACCTCGACATGCTGCTGGCGCATATGACGTTGTCCGACAAGCCGTTCATGGGCTCGGTCACCGAACCCTCCCGGGCCCAGGACAGCGTCGAGATGTGCGAGATCCTGTTCGGGCGTGATTTCGTGGCCGAGAACACGGTGATGACCTCGCTGGTCAACATCAACTCGCCGCTGACCTTCGACGCCACCATGATGGGCGCGCTCGAGGTCTACGCCGCGGCGAACCAGGCCTCGATCGTGTCGCCGTTCATCGTCGGCGGGGCGATGGCGCCGGTCTCGGTCGCGGGCACGCTGACCCAGGTGGCGGCCGAAACGCTGGCCGGCGTCGCCTACAGCCAGATGATCCGCGCCGGGTCGCCGGTGATCATGGGCGCCTTCGTCACCTCGATCGACATGAATTCCGGCGCCCCCACCTTCGGCACCCCGGAAGCGGCGCAGATCACCTATGGCGTGGGCCAGCTGGCGCGGCGGTTGAACCTGCCATACCGGTCCGGCGGCGCGTTCTGCGGCTCGAAGCTGCCGGACGCGCAGGCCGGCTACGAATCGGCGAACTCGCTGAACGTGGCGCTGCTGGCCGGCGTGAACTTCATGCTGCACGCCTGCGGCTGGCTCGAGGGCGGGTTGGTGGCCAGTTTCGAGAAATTCGTGATGGACGCCGACCAGCTGGGCATCCTTCACAAGCTGGCCGAGGGCGTTGCCGTCGACGAGAACGCGCAAGCGATGGACGCGATTCGCGAGGTCGGTCCCGGCGGTCACTACCTTGGCTGTGCCCATACCCAGGCGAACTTCAAATCCGCCTTTTGGCGGACCGGCGTGCTGGATTACAAGCCTTTCGAGACCTGGGACGAAGAGGGCGCGCGCGACACCCAGGCGCTGGCCGCCGCGCGCGTCAAAAAGCTGCTGGCCGATTATCAGCAGCCCGGCATCGATCCAGCCGTGAACGAGGCGCTGAGCGATTATGTCGCGCGCAAGAAGGCCGGGATGAAGGATAGCTTCACCTAGGCCACGCCGGGCCGCGACATCAGCCGCGCCTCGCAGATCAGCGCGATCAGCACCTCGATGTGCCGCGACACGCTGTAGGATGCCTCGCCTCGGCAACGCGCATCCTCCAGTTCCGCCTCGACCTTCAACAGCGAATTCACCGCGCCCCGCGGGCTGGGCATCGTGGGCGTGCGCGCCAGCCGCTTCAGGCTGCGGGTCCGGTTGTAGTCCTGCAGGCCGAACCTGGCGGCGCGGATCAACAGACGCGGGCGGCGAAGAGCGTGAACGAGCGAGACAAGATCGGTCATCATCGGTCCTTGAACAAGTTGACAGCCCGCCCAGAATTGTCCGGCCTGCCGCCCTGTTGCGTCCGCCCTCCATCCGCCGCGCGGCGGGTTTTCCGATTGTTTACACTTTCGCAACAATTCTCCCGATCCGAAGAAATTTAACCAAATTGTAAGATCTGCAACTTTAGGTTGTCCGAGCCGTCCCATAGGCGACACGCATCCGGCGCGACGGGACATCGGGCCATGCGTATCGCTAGGGAACGCGGCGGCGGAAAGTCGGGGGCCAGCATGACTCAGACGGACGTTGCGGCCCTGGGCCACTACCCGGCCTGGGTCCCGAAAGATGTGCGCCATTACCTGGTGCATATCGAACAGGGCCTCTCGATCCGGGCGCTTGCGCGCAGGTCGGGTTGCCACGCCTCGACCATCCTGCGGCAGGTGCGCCGGATCGAAACCCGGCGCGACGATCCGCTGCTGGACGCGGCATTCGACCGTCTGGCGCGCGCGTCAGGCAATAGGCGACCCCATGAAGCTGAGGATATGCAAGACACGAAGGCACACATGCGCAGTGACGAGGCCGACCTTCCCGACGATCAGAAGCTGCAGGTCGAGGCGCGGCGCATCCTGCGCAGGTTGGCCGAGCCCGAAGCCTGCATGGCGATCGCGCCCGGGATGCAGAAGGCGGTCGTCGTGCGCGAACTACCCGATGGCCGGACAATTCGCACCGGCGTGCTGGACCGCGAGGTGGCCGAGGCATTCGTGGTCAAGGACTGGATCGCCGGCCGCGTTCAGGGCAAGGTGTCGCGCTACCACATAAGCCAGGCGGGCCGCGCGGCGCTAAAGCGCCTGCTGGCCGAGGAGAATGCCAGGCGCGAGGGCTTCCACGAGGCCGCCGCACCGTTTGCCGACCAGCACCGCGATTTCGACGCGCGCGAGGTCCGTCAGGGCGCGGCGCGAAATTCCCGCCGGATCCGCTACAACGTGCTGGAAAGCCCGCTCGCGGCGCTGGCGCGGCGACGCGGCAAGGACAACAAGCCATTCCTCAGCGACGACCTGGTCGCCGCGGGCGAGCGCCTGCGCGAGGATTTCGAGCTTGGGCAGATGGGACCACGGATCGCTCAGAACTGGGACCGGTTCCTGACCGGCGGCGACCGCGGCGGGATTCACCCCGGGGCAGGCGGCGGCCCGGACGGCGCACGCGACCGGGTCGCGGCGGCCTTGCGCGACCTCGGTCCGGGCCTGGGCGACGTGGTGCTGCGTTGCTGCTGCTTTCTCGAAGGCATGGAGCAGGCCGAGAAACGCATGGGCTGGTCTGCGCGGTCGGGCAAGATCGTGCTGAAGATCGCGCTGCAGCGGCTCAAGCGGCACTATGAGGGGCTGGGGGCAACGCCGGATTGATCGGCTGATCAGACCGCGACCACCAATGCGCCGACTGCAAAGGCTACCAGCGCGCAAGCCCCGCCGACCAGCATCGTCTCGGCCACGCAGCGTAACAACCGCTCGCGCGTGGCCGACCAGCGCAGAAGCCCCAGCGCCAGCAGGGCGAAACCGGTGGCTGCGATCGACGCAGAGAGGCGCTGATCGACCGCGACCGGCAGAAGATAGGGCAAAAGCGGGATCACTCCGAAGAGGATGAAGGCCAGGAAGGTCCAGACCCCGTCGCGTGCCGGGCTGGCGCTGTGGGGATCGGCCATCCGGTAGCCATAGGCCATCCGCAGGTCGGCGGCGAGTTCCGGGTTTTGTATCAGACGACCCGCAAGGTCATCCGCCTGGTCCTGCGTCAGGCCGCGGCCGCGCAGAACTGCCGCCAGATTTCCGCGCCCGGTTTCCGGATCGGCGCGCAGCGTGGCGATCTCGGCGGCGCGGGTATGGGCGTGCAGATCGCGGTGCGAGCGCAGCGACAGGAATTCTCCCAGCCCCATCGAAACGCCGTCGGCAAACAGGTTCGCCAGCCCGAAGACCAGCACCGCCAGCGTGCCGATCTGCCCCGCGCCCTCGGCGCCGGCTCCAGCGAAACCCGCGACGATGGCGAAGGTGGTGACGATGC
>JAHELH010000392.1 GCA_024644285.1 Paracoccaceae bacterium
CCGCGTGCTGGACACCCTGTTCCCCGACGGCGCACTCGACCTGATGGTTCTGTTCTCGTCGACCAGCACCGCGACGCACCCGGCGGGCCAGATCGACTACGTTGCCGCCAACGAATTCCTCAACGCCTTTGCCGCGTCCCGGGCGGGCGGGCGCACCCGCGTCGTCGCGGTGAATTGGGGCGTCTGGTCAGAGATCGGGATGGCGGCGGATGCCGCAAGCGGTGGCGCGCCAGCGCCGGAGCTGGCGCCCGAGCCGGTGGCCCAGCCACTTCTGGACACCGCCCGGCACGACGCAGAGGGCCGGCTCGTCTTCGAAACCCGGCTGTCGGTCCGCGACCACTGGATCGTCGACGAACACCGCACCGCAGCCCGCGACGCGGTGCTGCCGGGAACGGGGTACCTGGAACTGGCGGCGCAGGCGCTTTCGGCGCAGGGCGAGCGCGGCCCGTTCGAGATCCGGGACCTGCAATTCCTGCGGCCGCTCGCCGTGCGGGACGACGCCCCGCGCACCCTGCGCACCAGGCTGCGGCCCACCGGGTCCGGCTATGGCTTCGAGGTTCTCGGGTCTTGCGATGTCGACGGCCGGACCGGCCATCAGATGACCGCGAATGCGGCTCTTCGGTCCGGGACACCACCTGCTGCGCAGCCGCTCGATCTTGAATCCCTGCGGAGACGAACGACGGCGCAGGGTGGTACGGCACCGCTCGCCTCGCCGCAGGAGGCGCACCTTGCCTTCGGTCCGCGCTGGCGGGTGCTGCGCGCGACACGCCTTGGCGTGCGCGAAGGGCTTGCACATCTGTCTCTGCCAGTCGCGGCGCGGGCCGATCTGCGCGACGGGTATCTGCTGCATCCCGCCTTGATGGACCTGGCGACGGGCTGGGCGCTGGAACTCGCGCCCGGTTATGACGGCAAGACGCTGTGGGTTCCCGCCGGCTATCGCCGTGTCGTGGTTCACCGCTCCCTGCCGGCCGAGATTTTCAGCTGGGTCCGCCTGGCCTCGGATACCTCCGACAGCCGGGTCGCGGAATTCGACGTGACGATCTGCGACGCCGATGGCGAGGTGCTGGTCGAGGTCGAAGGCTTCACAATGACCGGCCTGGCGGCTGGATCGGAATTTGCGCGCTCCGGCGCGCAGGACGGAGCGATAATTTACGACGATGACGCCACCGCACCGCAACCCGCCTCGGCTGCGCAAGAGCGGCTGGCTTACCTGGTGTCGCAGGGTATCCACCCCGCGGAGGGCCCCGAGGCGCTGAGCCGCGCCATAGCGTCCGGCCTGCCGCAGATCATCGTCTCATCCGTGGATTTGCCTGCCCTGATTCACCACGCCGAAGCGAACGCCGAGGCCGCGCCGGCCCATGTCTTCGACCGGCCGGCCGACGACGCCGATTTCCTGGCCCCCTCCACGGGGCTTGAAAAATCGATCGCTGGCTTCTGGCGAGAGCTTCTGGGCGTCTCCAGGATCGGCGCCAACGACAGTTTCTTCGACCTCGGCGGCCATTCGCTTGTCGCGGTCCGGATGTTCTCGAAAATTCGCACGACCTTCGGCGTCGATCTGCCGATCTCGACGCTGTTCGAGGCGCCCACCCCCGCCGCGCTGGCCGCGCTGATCGCCGAGCGTACGGGTATCTCCGACGACGGCGACGCCCCGGCCGCGCCGGCGCTGCAGCGGCCCCGGCACGACTACCTGGTGGCCATGCACGAGGGCAAGGGCGGACCCGGCGCGCCGATGTTCATGGTCGCCGGCATGTTCGGCAACGTGTTGAACCTGCGGCACCTGGCGCAGCTGACCGGGGCCGACCGGCCGTTCTACGGGCTGCAGGCACGCGGGCTTCTGGGCGACACGCCGCCCCACGGCACGGTCCCTGCGGCGGCGCGCGACTACATCGCCGAGATGCGCGCGATCCAGCCGCGCGGGCCGTATCTTCTGGGTGGATTCTCGGGCGGCGGGATCGCCGCCTACGAGATGGCGCGGCAGATCGAAGCCGCCGGCGAAGAGGTCGCCATGCTGGTGCTTCTGGACACGCCGCTACCAGTGCGCCCAGAATTAATATCGCATGATAAATTACTGATAAAGCTGACGGAACTGCGCCGCAAAGGTCCGTCCTACGCCGCCGAGTGGCTGCGCAACCGCTGGCGCTGGGAGCTTGAGAAATGGCACCATGCCTCGGCCGTGCAGGACGCGCCGGACCAGTTTCACGACCGCGCGATCGAGG
>JAHELH010000393.1 GCA_024644285.1 Paracoccaceae bacterium
CGCTGCTGGGCATCGACGAAGGCGAGGCCGAGCGGCTGGGCATCACCACCTACAAGGTGGGCCAGACCTGGCCGCTGGACATGGATTCGTTTCACGAATGGGCGGAAGGCCTGGACCTGATCGTCGTGGTCGAGGAAAAGCGCAAGCTGATCGAGGTGCAGGTCAAGGAGGCGATCTTCGAGGATCGCCGCGGCCGCCGCGTCTATGGCTGGCACAAGGGCGACTCCTGGGAGCACGGCCGCAGGCTGGAGCTGTTCCCGACGCGCTATGCGCTGGACCCGATCATGATCGCCGAGAAGCTGGGCGAGGTGCTGATCGAGGAGGGCCGCGACACCGACCGCATCCGCGCCGGGCTGGCCAAGCTGGTCGAGGCGCGCAAGGCCGACAACGCCAAGGAGATCGCGGCACGGCTGCCCTATTACTGCTCGGGCTGCCCGCACAACACCTCGACCAAGGTGCCGGAGGGCATGCGCGCCTATGCCGGGATCGGCTGTCACTACATGGTGCAGTGGATGGACCGCAACACGGAAGGCTTCACCCAGATGGGCGGCGAGGGGGCGAACTGGATCGGCGAGGCGCCGTTCTCGACCCGTAGCCATGTGTTCCAGAATCTGGGCGACGGCACCTACAACCATTCCGGCGTGCAGGCGATCCGTGCGGCCCTGGCGGCGGAGACCAACGTCACCTTCAAGATCCTCTACAACGACGCCGTGGCGATGACCGGCGGCCAGCCCAACGAGGGTGGGCTGACGCCGGACCGGATCGCCCGGGAAATCCACGCCATGGGCGTGCGCAACATCGCCGTGGTCTACGACGAAAAGGAAGAGCCGGAGTGGTCGGGTTTTCCGAAAGAGGTCTCTCGCCATCCCCGCGAAGAGATGCCGGCCGTCCAGGAGAAATTCAGCAAGTTCAAGGGCGTGTCGGCGATCATTTACGTGCAGACCTGTGCCGCCGAGAAGCGCCGCCGCCGCAAGCGCGGCCTCTTCCCGGACCCCGATACCCGGGTGTTCATCAACACCGATGTCTGCGAGGGCTGCGGCGATTGCGGGGTTCAGTCGAATTGCGTCTCGATCGTGCCGGTCGAGACCGAGCTGGGCCGCAAGCGCGCGATCGACCAGTCGTCCTGCAACAAGGATTATTCCTGCCTCCAGGGCTTCTGCCCGTCCTTCGTCACCATCGAAGGCGCCAAGATCCGCAAGGCCGCGACCATGACCGTCGAGGTGGGCGCGTTGCCGCAGCCGGAATTGCCGAAGATCGACGGCACCCACAACGTGGTGATCACCGGTGTCGGGGGCACCGGCGTGGTGACCATCGGCGCGGTGATGGCGATGGCAGCGCATCTCGACGAGAAGGGCGCCGGCATGATGGAGATGGCCGGCCTGGCGCAAAAGGGCGGCGCGGTGCATATCCACTGCCGGCTGGCCGAAAAGCCCGAGGACATCAGCGCGATCCGCGTCGCCACCGGCGAATGCGACGCGCTGATCGGCGGCGATCTGGTGGTCTCGGCTGGCGCCAAGACGCTGGGACTGATGAAGACCGGGCGCACCGGCGGCGTGGTCAACAGCCACGAGATCATCACCGGTGACTTCACCCGAAACACGGAATTTCGCCTGCCAACGGAACGGTTAGGGCTGGCTCTTGAGGCAAAGCTCAAAGACGGTCTGGCGATGTTCGACGCCTCGGCCCTGGCGCGCGCGCTGTTGGGCGACACGATTTTTTCCAACATGATGATCTTCGGCGCGGCCTGGCAGCGCGGACTGATCCCGCTGAGCCACGACGCGATCCTCAAGGCCATCGAGTTGAACGGCGCGGCGGCAGAGCGCAACAAGCAGGCCTTCGAATACGGCCGCTGGGCGGTGGGGCATCCCGACCAGGCGGCGGGGGTCGTGCAGCCAAACGTCGTGGAAAAGCCCAAAACGCAGGACGAAAGGATCGCCTTCCGCGCCGATCACCTGAAAGCCTACCAGTCGAAGCGTCTGGCCAACCGGTACCGCAAGCTGGTCGACGGCTTCGACGATCCCCGACTCAAGGAAGCGGTGGCAAGAGGCTATCACAAGCTCTTGGCCTACAAGGATGAATACGAGGTCGCCCGGCTCTTGCTGGACACCGAGGCCAGGGCGCGGGAGGAATTCGAGGGCGAACTGAAGCTCAGCTACCATCTCGCCCCGCCGATCCTCGCCGGCACCGGCGCTGACGAGCG
>JAHELH010000394.1 GCA_024644285.1 Paracoccaceae bacterium
ACAGCACCGCCGCCGTGCAGGCATAGAAGAACGCGTCGTAGTTCCGCAATTCCGGCGCCTGCGGCAGGTCGAGCTTGCGGTTGACGATGAACGGCACCTCTTGCTCGGTCAGCCCGCCATGGCTGCGCAGGGGCTCTTTCAGCGCCGCCAGATCGTGGCGGTCCTCGGACGTGCCCAGCGTCATGTTCTCGGTCGAGATCAGCACCACGTCGCCGATCCGGTCGCCCGGCAGGTCGAACCGCTTCACCGCGTCCTCGCGGCCGAGCACTTCCAGCATGCCCTCGACACCGCGCAGCCGGGCGATAACATCGTCACGGTCCGCAGCCTCGGGCAGATAGGCCGTCGCGAAGGATCCCAGCGCGCCATGATGCACCACGTATGGGTCGGTGATCGGCAGGATCACCCGCGCCGCGTCCTTGCCCAGCCAGTCGTCCAGCAGGTCCTGCAGGTAGATCACCGCAGGCGCGCCGTCTTCCCGGTGCTTGGGCTTCATCCCGTGATCCGCCGTCACCACGATGGCCGCGCCCATCGCGTCCAGCTGCGCCAGGTACCGGTCGAACATCGCATAAAACGCTTTCGCCTCGGCATCTTCCGGGGCGAACTTGTGCTGGATGTAGTCGGTCGTGGTCAGGTACATGACGTCCGGCCGCCACTCCTTCAAAAGCTTCACCCCCGCGGCGAAGACGAACTCGGACAAAGCGGCCGAATAGACTTCTGGCTGGGCGATGCCCAGCCATTGCGAGGCGCGGTCGATCCCGTGCTCGGCCCGGGTTGTCGTCGCCGAGCGCTCGGCCGAGAAGCAGCGCGCCCGGTCCTCGTCGAACGCCAGCCCGGCCCCCAGCAGCGCGCGCAGCTTGTCCTTCGCGGTCACGATCGCCACCTTTGCGCCGGCGTCGAAGAACTGCTTGAACACGGTCGGCGCCCGCAGAAAGCGGACGTCGTTCATCATCACTTCCTCGCCGGTCTCCGGATCGTAGAGATAATTCCCGCATATCCCGTGCACCGACGGAGGCCGCCCGGTGGCGATGGACAGGTTGTTGGGATTGGTGAAGGACGGGATCACCGAATGCGCGATCCGGTCGGTGCCGGTCTCGCGCATCCGCGCCAGCGTCGGCATCAGCCCGTCCGCGATGGCCGCGTCCAGATAGGCCGGCTCGCAGCCATCAAGGCAGATCGCGATGGCGCAGGTCTCGGGTCGCGGATAAACCCGTTCGTTCGCGGTGATCTGGGAATGAATTGTCATGTCTTTCCTTGCAGTTACGCGGCGAGCTTTGCGCGTTCTTCCAGCGCGGATGCCGGGGGCGACGCGTCGCGGACGCCCATCTCTTCCAATGCTGTCCGCGCGGCGTCAACCACCCGCGTCATCACCGCCTCGTCCAGTTGACCGATGCAGCCGATGCGAAAGCTGTCGACCCGTGTCAACTTGCCGGGATAGATGATGAACCCGCGCGCCTTCATCAGGTCGTAGAAGCGCGCAAACGAAAAGGCCGGGTCGGCGGGACAGAAGAAGGTGACGATGATCGGGCTGAGCCAGCGGTCGGCCAGAAGCGTCTCGAATCCCAGATCGCGCATCCCCGCCACCACCACGTCGCGGTTGCGCGCATAGCGCGCGCCGCGCCCGGCGACGCCGCCCTCGGCCTCGTGCGCGCGCAGCGCCTCCAGGAAAGCCGCCACGGTGTGGGTCGGCGGGGTAAAGCGCCACTGGCCGGTGGCATTCATCGTCTGCCACTGCGCATGGGCATCCAGGCTCAGCGACTGGGCAGTGCCCTTCGCCGCCTCCAGCGCCTCCTTGCGCGCCAGCAGAAAGCCGAAGCCCGGCACCCCCTCGATGCACTTGTTGGCCGACGAGACCAGCGCCTCGTAGCGCATCTGCGCAGGCTCTACCGGGATCGCGCCAAAGCTCGACATCGCGTCGACCAGCAGCTTGCGTCCGGCGGCCTCCACCGCATCAGAGATCTCCGCCAGCGGGTTCAGGATGCCCGACGAGGTCTCGCAATGCACCGCGACCACGTGGCTGATCGCCGGATCGGCGGCGAGGATCGCCGCCACCTCGGCGCCGCGCGGCGGCAGGTAGTCGCCCTTGTCCAGCACGACGTGCTCGCGGCCCAGATATTTCAGCGTCAGCGCCGCGCGCATCCCGTAGGCGCCGTTCGCCAGCACCAGCGTCTTGGCCTCGCGCGGGATCAGCGTACC
>JAHELH010000395.1 GCA_024644285.1 Paracoccaceae bacterium
GAGAGATGCCGCGCGGCGCGGACCGGGCGCGCCGGGCCTTCGTCGACGAGATGCTGAGCCGCAATCCCGACGCCTTCGCCAGTGAATACGACGTTCAGTGCATGCTGCACATGTATCCCGGCCGGTTCTGACCCGGCCGGCGCTCAGCGCAGCCGGCCCACGGCGGGTGCGGCCACCGCGTCCGGCGGAACCCGCGGCACCGCCCGCAGCCAGAACCGCGACATCAGCAGCGCTCCGGCGCAGGCCAGCCCCAGCGACAGGCCCAGCCAAACCCCGGCCCCGCCGAGGCCGAGCGGGAAGCCCAGGACATAGCTCGCGGGCATGCCGACGACCCAATAGCTGATCGCGGCGTAGATCATCGGAACGCGGGTGTCGTGCAGTCCGCGCAGAAGCCCCAGCGCCATGACCTGCGCGGCATCGACGAACTGGAACAGCGCCGCCACCGCCAGCAGCGTGGCGCCGATGGCGATGATCTGCGGACGCTGCGGGTCGCCGGGGTCGAGGAACAGGCCGACGAGGAACTCCGGCACCGCCAAAAACAGCACGATGGTGGCCGCGGCGAAGGCCATCGACAGCGTGATGGCGACGCGGGCCCCATCGCGCAGCGCGGCACCGTCGCGGCGCCCCAGCGCGTGGCCGGCACGCACCGTTGCGGCCTGGCTGAGACCGAGATGCACCATGAAGGACAACGAAGCCAGCTGGATGCCGATGCCGTGGGCGGCCAGCGCGCGTTCGCCCAGCCAGCCCATCATCAGCGCCGAGGCCGAGAACAGCCCGCTTTCGGCCAGCATGGTCAGCCCGATCGGCCAGCCGAGGCGAAAGACCTGGCCGAACGCCCCGGGATCCGGCCGCCAGAGACGCTGGAACATCGCGTGCGCCGGCTCGACCCGGGCGATATGCAGGCCCAGCGCGGCCAGGCTGGCCAGCGTGGTCACCAGCGTCGCGATGGCCGCGCCGCGGATGCCCAGCTCCGGCATACCGAGATTGCCGAAGATCAGCGCGTAGTTCACCAGCGCGTTCAGCACCGCGGCGCCCACGGTGATCCACAGGATCGACTGGGTCCGCCCCAGCGCGGCGAGATAGTTCTTCAGCACCATCACCAGCAGCGCCGGGATCATCGAGAAGGCGACGATGCGCAGGTAATCCTGCGCCAGGGCGGCGATGGCCGGTTCCTGGCCGATGGCCACGAAGATCGGCCCGGACCAGATCAGCGGCGGCATCACCGCGACGCCGTAGATCGCCGAGAGCCACATACCCATGCGGGTGACCCGGCGCATTTGCGCCTCGTCGCCGCTCGCCGCGGCGCTGGCCACCATCGGCAGGACGGCGAAGGCGAAGCCGGATCCGACGATGAACAGCACGAAGAAAACCGACCAGGCCAGGGTGACCGCCGCCAGCGCCTGGACGTCGTACCAGCCCAGCATCAGGTTGTCGGTCAGCATCATCGCCATCTGCGCCAGGTGGCTGCCGATCAGCGGCAGGCCCAGGGCCAGGATGGCACGGGCGTGCTGGCGGTATGGCGGGGAGGCGGTCATTGCCCGGGAGTATGGCGCTTTGCCGTGCGGGGCAAGGCGGCGGGCGCGCGGCGGGATTTCACGCGGGAGAACATCGGCGCGATCGCGCGAAGAAGTCGTGCGCGCAGACGCGCGCCGCGGCGGCGGTGCCTTCGCCCCGGCCGGTGCTTCGGTCTCGTGCTGGTCCGGCTGGCCTGACTGCCGATGAAGATGGCGGCGCCGCCAATGGACATACCGCGGGGTTGCCCCCGTCCGGGCTGGTACACGCGCCAACGCGCATCCCGTCGATCTGGGCCCGTCCCTGCACCCGATGAAGAGGTGGTCTGAGGGACCGGATTGTCATGCGCGACGGGATGTCAACCCGCCGCAGAGCGCTCGGGCGAGGATATACCCCGGCCTGGGTTTCCCGGCGCTGACCAGCCCGCGCGCCGCAGTAAGGCGGGGTTAACCCTGCGGGACGACGCCCCCGGATCACGAGAGGCAGGTCCGCCTTACGCCGGCAGGTGGTCGCGCCAGCTATGGGCCGGTTGAAAGCCGAGCATCGCCTTGGCCTTGGCGTTCGAGTAGAACGTCTCGCGCGCGCCCATCGCGCGGCGGATCTCGACGCCGTCGTAGAACCGGTCGATCAGCTCTTGCGTCGACAGCTTCACCGAGTGGTCGTCGTTGGAGACGTTGAACA
>JAHELH010000095.1 GCA_024644285.1 Paracoccaceae bacterium
GGTGCGAACGGTTCGGTCCGGGGCGTCGATCTCAGAAAAATGAAAAACACTGCCAACTTGGAGGTACTATCACATGCTACGTCGCAAATTCCTGAAAGGCGCGGCCCTGGCCGGGACCGGTGCGGCCCTGGCCTCGCCGGCGGTGGCGGCCAGCCACGCCAAGACCCTGACGATCGTGTCGACCTGGCCGCGGGACTTCCCGGGACTGGGTATCTCGGCGCAGCGCCTGGCGCAGCGGATCACCGACATCTCTGACGGCGCGCTGGTCACCGAATATTTCGCGGCCGGTGAGCGGGTCGGCGCGTTCGACGTGTTCGACGAAGTGGCCAGCGGCAACAGCCAGGCCTATATCGGCGCGGAATATTACTGGCTGGGCAAGCATCCGGCCTATGGCTACTTCACCGCGGTGCCGTTCGGCATGACCGCGACCGAGCACAATGCGTGGATCAAGTTCGCCGGCGGCCAGGAGCTGTGGGACGAACTGGCCGGCGGGTTCGGCCTGAAGGGCCTGCTGTGCGGCTCGACCGGCACCCAGGCCGGCGGCTGGTTCAACAAGGAAATCGAAAGCCCCGACGACCTGCAGGGCCTGAAGATGCGGATCCCGGGCCTGGGCGGCACCGTGATGTCGAAGCTGGGCGTGTCGACCGTGTCGCTGCCGGGCGGCCAGATCTACGAGAACCTCGTCTCGGGCGCCGTCGACGCGACCGAGTGGGTCGGTCCCTACAACGACTACTTCATGAAGTTCTACGAGGCGGCCAAGTACTACTACACCGCCGGCATGCACGAGCCTGGCGCGGCGCTGGGCTTTGTGATGAACGCCAGCTGGTGGGGCGGCCTGTCGGACTGGGAGAAGGCGGTGATCACCGCGGCCTGCATGGAAGAGAACGCCGCCCAGTACGAAGAGACCGTCGCCAAGAACGGCGAGTACCTGCAGCGCCTGATCAACGATCACGGCGTCGAGGTGCGCGACTTCAACGAGGACATCTGGGACGCCTTCGGCGATGCCGCGGCGGAGGTCTTCGAGGAGACCCGCGCGCATTCCGACCTGGCGGCGAAGATCGACGATGCCTTCCAGTCGAAGCTGAAAGAGATCGGCGGCATGATGGCGCAGTTCGAGGTCGCCTATGTCAACCAGCGCAACCGCGTGCTGGGACTGACCTGAGCGCAGTCTCGCGAAATCCGAGAGTCGGCCCCCGGGCCGGCTCTCGCCGTCTGACGCAATGGGCAGCGGCAAAGACAGATCGGACCGACGGCGCAGACCGGCGGGGCGCGAGCAAGGGGGGACGCGATGAGCACCACGACCGATCCGGGGTTCCTGTCACCCTACGGGTTGCCCGCACCCACCACCCGCATATTCGGCTGGAGCATGCTGACGATTCTGGCCGCGTTCTTCCTCAACAACCTGCTGGTCGTGGCGTTCGGCTTTCCGGGACTGGCGGACGTGACATTCGGCGACGCCAAGGCCTATTTGATGGCAGCGATCTACATCGCGGCCATCGTTCTGGCGGTCGTCTACGTGCTGCGCACATCCGAGCGCGCGTTGCGCTACGAGGCGCGCATGATCACGAATTTCAACGCCTACCTGATCCGCGCCTGCTATTTCGCCGTCCTGTTCGTGGGCGTCACCGACGCCGTCATCGCCTTTCTGAGGGTCGAGGGTCTGCTATCGGTTCTGTTCCCGGAGGGGCTTGCCCGTGACCTGATCCGCGCGCAGTTCATCGGACCCTACATTCACATACCGCTGACGATCCTTGGCTTTGTCGTCGCCCTGTTCAGCAGGTCGCTGGGCTTCATCTGGCTGGCCCTGCTGATCGTGATCGCCGAATTGCTGATCGTCATTTCGCGTTTTGTCTTTTCCTATGAGCAGGCGCTGATGGGCGACCTGGTGCGGTACTGGTACGCGGCGCTGTTCCTGTTCGCCTCGGCCTATACGCTGGTCGAAGAGGGCCATGTCCGGGTGGACGTGCTTTATGCGGGGTTCAATCCGCGCACGAAAGGCCGGGTCAATGCCATCGGTTCGATCCTTCTGGGCATCGTCACGATGTGGACCGTCATCCTGATCGGCATGGGCAGCAAGCAGGCGCTGATCAATTCGCCGATTGCGAATTTCGAGATCAGCCAGACCGGGACCGCCGGAATGTTCATCAAGTACCAGATGGCGGGTTTCCTGGCGGTATTCGCGATCACCATGCTGATCCAGTTCGTCAGTTATCTGTTCGAGGCGGTCGCGGATGCCCGCGAAGAGCCCGGGCATGTCGAACACGAAGCCGCAGCGCACTAGGGGCCCCGGGACATGGAGCTTTTCTTTCTCGCCGTTCTCGTCCTGCTGATGGCCATGGCGCTGGGCTCGGGCTTTCCCGTCGCCTTCGCGCTGCCCGGCTCTGCCATCATCACCATCGTCCTGGCCGCCGTCGCCGGTTATTTCGCCGTGGGCAGCATGGACGCCTATTTCCATTCCGGCGGGCCCAGCCAGTGGCTGACGGCAGGGGTGACGAACCTGCGCGGCGTCTATTGGGAAGTCGAGCGGGATACGCTGATCGCGATTCCGCTGTTCATTTTCATGGGCATCATGCTGCAGCGCTCGAAGATCGCCGAGGACCTGCTGGTGACCATGGCGCGGCTGTTCGGTCCGGTGCCGGGCGGCCTGGGCATTTCGGTGGTGTTCGTCGGTGCGCTGCTGGCCGCCACCACCGGCATCGTCGGCGCCACCGTGGTGGCGATGGGCCTGATCAGCCTGCCCGCGATGCTGCGCAACAACTATTCCCAGCCGCTGGCCACCGGCACCATCGCGGCCTCCGGCACCCTGGGCCAGATCATCCCGCCCTCGATCGTGCTGATCATCCTGGCCGACCAGCTGGCCAACGCCGCCGACCAGGCCAGCACCCTGCGCAAGACCCTGCACAAAGAGGCCACGGGCGAATTGTCGATGCCGTCGACCTTCGACGTGGGCAGCACCTCTGCGGGCGAGATGTTCCTGGGCGCCTTTGTCCCCGGCATCCTGCTGGTGCTGATCTACATGGTCTATATCCTGATCTTCGCGATGCTGCGGCCCCGGGCCGCGCCCGCAGTGCATTACGAGGGCGAGTGGGACCGAAGGTTCTGGGGCCAGGTGGTCCTGACGCTGGTGCCGCCGCTGGCGCTGATCTTTTTGGTGCTGGGCTCGATCATTTCCGGCATCGCCACGGTGAACCAGGCCGGCGCCATCGGCGCGGCGGGCGCGCTGATCATGGCGGGCTACCGTCTGCCCGAGGACAAGCCGATCACCTATGTCCCGGCGATCCTGGCGATCCTGGCTCTGGCGATGATCGGCTTCGCGCTGGCAAATTACCCGATGAACATCAAGGCCTACCTGGTGAACGGCGGCGATCCCACTGGCCTGTGGATCGGCAGCATCGGCAGCGTTCTGCTGCTGTTCGCGCTGACCTGGAGCGGCATCCGCGTGCTGCGGCTTGAAAACACCCTTCGCGAGGTGATGATCGACACCGCCAAGACCACGTCGCTGGTGTTCATCATCCTTCTGGGTGCGGCGATGCTGACCGCCGCCTTCCGGGCCTTCGGCGGCGAGGAGCTGGTGCGCGAGTTCCTCAACTCGCTGCCGGGCGGGTTCTGGACCCAGTTCATCATCGTCATGGCGGTGATCTTCCTGCTGGGCTTCTTCCTCGATTTCATCGAGATCGCGGTGGTCGTGGTGCCGATCGTGGCGCCGATCCTGCTGAGCGATCCCAGCGCCAACATCACCGCGGTCTGGCTGGGCGTGATGATCGGCCTGAACATCCAGACGTCGTTCCTGACGCCGCCCTTCGGGTTCGCGCTGTTCTACCTGCGCGGGGTCGCTCCGGCGGTCGTGAAGACGGTGCAGATCTACAAGGGCGTCATCGCCTTCATCATTCTGCAACTCGTGGCGCTGGCCATCGTCGGCTACTACCCGCCGCTGGTGAACTACCTGCCGAACCGGGTCAGTCTGCTGGGCGAGACGGCGCCGCCGCCGCGCAATCCGCAGCTGCAGATCTGCCTGGAGAACTACGTGCGCGACAAGGTGGCCGAAGAGGACGCGGCGATCCGGGCGGCGATCTCGTCGGCGCAGGCGCTGGACCTGTCGGCGCTGCCGGACCGCACGGCCCGCGAGCTGACCGAGGCCTTCGAGAGCGCCGAGGCGGCGCTGGCGGCGCTGGACGAGATATTCGTCGCCGACGACGCGGTGAATGCGGCGGCAGGCAATTACCGCCCTGCGCAGCAGACGGTCCGGACTCTGCAGAAGGACATGCGCAAGATCGACGCGGAGATCGATGTGCTGCGACAGCGCATTCGCTTCTTGCGCGGCGACGAGAACGAAGCCCGCCGCGAGGCGCTGGGAGAGCGGATCGCCGGGCTGCGCGAGGAGCACGAGGCGATCGAGGCGCGGATACCGGAGAGCTGGGAAGAGCAGCAGCGGGTGTTCAGCGAACTGACCCGGGCCGAGGAGGCCGCGCGCAACGCCTATCGCCGCGCCGCCGACGATGCCGTCGAGGCGCCGTCGGAGTTCCTGGCGGTGCTGGATGGCAACGAGACCTTCCTGGCGCTGGAGGACGATTTGCGCGCGCTGCGCGAGATGATCGCCAGCGGCGACCCCAAGACGGCGGAAGAGTCCGTCAGCGCGGTGTCGAGCCAGCTGTCCGCCGTAGAGGGAGCGAGCCCGGTGCGGTCCGACCTGTCGAAGGTGGGACGGGCACTGAGGGGCGCGACGGACCGCGAGGCGGCGCTGGAAAGCTACGACGAGGCGCTGGCCGAATACGAGGCGCAGCTGGAGTGGCGCCGCGCCGCGGAAGGCGAGCTTGCTGACGGTATCCGGCGATATGTGGCGGCGCTGAACGACAGCATAGGGGCGCGCCAGCAGCCGCGGCTCAGCCGCGAGCAGGCGCTTTACATCGCCGGGTGCAATGCATCGCATCGCGACCTGTCGCTGAACTTCTGAGCGACGGCGGGCGCCTTGGATTGGGGGAGACCTTAGAGCGCAGTGCCGGAGGATGCAGGCAGATCGGCCATGGCGGCGGAGGAGACCGTCGACCTGTTCATCATCGGCGGCGGCATAAATGGCTGCGGCATCGCGCGCGATGCATCGGGGCGCGGGCTGAGCGTGGCACTGGCGGAGATGAACGATTTGGCCTCGGCGACGTCGTCTGCCTCGACCAAGTTGTTCCATGGCGGGCTGCGGTACCTGGAATATTTCGAGTTCCGGCTGGTGCGCGAGGCGTTGATCGAGCGCGAGACGCTGTTGCGCGCGATGCCGCATATCAGCTGGCCGATGCGGTTTGTGCTGCCCTATCACCACAGCATGCGGTTCGAGGGCGAGACGCCGACATCGAAGCTGCTGAACGTGGTGATGCCGTGGATGAGGGGGCGGCGTCCGGCCTGGCTGATCCGGCTGGGGCTGCTGATGTACGACACTCTGGGCGGCCGCAAGATCCTGCCGGGCACCAGCACGGTTGATCTGCCGACGGACCCGGCGGGCGCGCCCTTGAACCCGAAATTCAAGAAGGCCTACGAATATTCCGATTGCTGGGTCGAGGACAGCCGGCTGGTTGCACTGAACGCGCGCGACGCCGCCGAGCGAGGCGCCGAGATCATGGTGCGGACCAAGGTGGTCGCGGCCGAGCGGGACGGCGCGGCCTGGCTTGTGCACATCGAGGGCGCGGACGGCACCGCATCGACACGGCGCGCGCGGATGCTGGTCAATGCGGGCGGGCCGTGGGTTGGCGACATCCTGCACAACCGGGTGCATATCGACGCCCGCGAAGGCGTGCGCCTGGTGCGCGGCAGCCATATCGTGACCCGCAAGCTGTTCGATCACGGCAAGTGCTACTTCTTCCAGGGCACCGACGGGAGGATCATCTTCGCGATCCCCTATGAAACCGATTTCACCCTGATCGGAACGACGGACATGGAGGCCGAGGACCCGGACACCAGGCCGGTCTGCACCGACGAGGAGAAACGCTATCTGCTGGATTTCGCCTCGCAGTACTTCAAGGAGCCGGTCGAGGAAGACGACATCGTCTGGACCTATTCCGGTGTCCGGCCGCTCTATGACGACGGCGCCAAGTCGGCGACGGCCGCGACACGGGACTACGTGCTGAAAGTCGACAGTGCGGGCGGGGCGCCGGTGCTAAACGTCTTCGGCGGCAAGATCACCACCTACCGGCGGCTGGCGGAAAGCGCGCTGGAAAAGATCGGCGAACACCTGGACGTGGCAAAGGGCAATTGGACCGCCGGCGTGCCGCTGGCGGGCGGTGATTTTCCCGTGCGTGGCGTGCCCGACCTGGTGGCTGAATTGCGGTCGAAATACCCGTTCCTCGACGACCGCTGGGCGCTGCGGCTGGTGCGCGCCTACGGCACTGAGGCCCGTGTGCTGCTGGAAGGGGCGCAGACGGCGGCGGATCTGGGCCGGGATTTCGGAGCGACGCTGACCGAACGCGAGGTCGCCTGGCTGATGGACCGGGAATTCGCCCGCGAGGCCGCGGACGTGGTGTGGCGGCGGTCCAAGCTGGGGCTGCGGATGAGCGCGGAAGAGATCGCGGCGCTGGATGCCTGGATGGCGGCTCGTCTGACGGAAGACGGGTGACATCACCCATCCTGCGCAAGATCGCTACGCCAAGGGCGGGGCGCGTTAACTCGGCCCCTCGGCCAGGCCTTCGATCTTGACCCAGAAGTCCGGTTCGACGGCCACGCTTTGCAACTTGCGGCGCGGATTGCCGGGGATGCGGACCCCGGGATCCGACGCGACGGCTTTGGCGAGGCGGTCGAAGCGGTCGGCGAATGCCGCGGAATGCGCGGCCGGGTCGACCAGGATGTAGACCTGGCCCAACCCGTGCGGCGGCCCGTCGGGCAGCTTCAACCCCTTGACGTCCAGCGAGTTGACCGAGCCGGTCAGGCCCGCGGCCATGATTTCCACCAGAAGCCCCAGCGCCCAGCCCTTGTATTCTGCGGCGCTGACCAGCGAGCCGCCGAGCGCTGCCGCGGGGTCGGTGGTGGGCTTGCCGTCGCGGTCCACCGCCCAGCCGAGCGGGATGGCTTCGCCCGCCGCCTTGGCCATGGTGATCTTGCCCAAGGCGACCGCGGCGGTGGAGAAATCGGCATGCATTCTCGGGACGTCGCCGGCCGCGCCCGGGATCGTGAAGGCGATGGGATTGGTGCCCAGGATGGGCGTCTTGCCGCCAGGGCCGGAGACGATGGCGCTGGCATTGGTCATGCCGATGCCGATCAGGCCCTGCGCCGCGATCTGTTCGGTGAAGAAGCCAACCGACGTGCAGGTGTGGGCATGGCCGACCGACAGCGTCGCAACGCCGAGCTTTTGCGCGGCGGCCACGGCCTGCGGCAGGCCGCGCGCGAAGGCCGGCTGGGCGAAGCCGAACTTGGCGTCCACGGCGATGGCGCCGGGGCGCGGGGCGGTCACCTTCGGCTCGATATCGCCCTTGACCCGGCCGCTGGCCAGCTGGGTGCAATAGCTTTCCAGATAGTAGAGCCCGCAGATGACGTTTCCGGTCTCTTCGGCCCTGGCGACGGCGCGCGCCACCTCTGCCGCCTGCCAGTCGCCCGCGCCGTGGGCGGTCAGCGCCGCACGGCTCGCGGCCTCGATTTGCGCAATGGTGACGTCCATGGGGTTCGCCTTTCGATCCTAGTCGTTGTCGGTCAGCCCGGCCCCGGCGCCCGCGGCGCGGCTTTCCTCGGTGGCCGGTGCATAGGTGCGCCGGGCGAGCGCGTCGAGGCGGTCGTAGATGTCGCGCGGCAGGTGGGCGCGGCTTGTCCGGGGGCCTTCGTCGGACGCGGCATCTTCTGCCGGACCCCAGGTGACGCGCCCGGCGGCGGGCGCGCGCAGGGCGGTGCGGCTGCCGTCGAACCGCGCCGCCGGGCCGAACGTCAGTGCGGCGTCCCGCCAGGCGAGGCGTATGGCGCGTCCCGTCCGGGCCGCGGCGGCGGCGGCGAAGGGGGCGAGGAGCAGCGGCACGCGCACGTCGTGCAGAACCACCGCCCGATCGGCCAGCAATTCGGCATGATCGCACAGGCTGGCGCCCGCGACGATGGGGCAAAGCGGTCCGTCGGCGCGCCATTCCGCGCCCTGCACCTCGATGGGCCGCGCCGCGTCGCCGGCTTCGAGACAGGTTAGCAGGCATTCCGCGCCCGGCAGGTCGCGCGCCTGCAGCCAGCGCGCCGCCTTGCCGGCGTCCTCGGCGTGACCCCAGTCCAGACCGGTGCCGCGGGCGGCCTTGCGGCACAGCGTGTCGATTTCGTTCAGCGAATAGCTCACCGGAGCGGCGGGAAGATCCAGTCGTCTTCCGTCTCGGTGTGCAGGTCGTGCGGGAACGGCGCGCCCTGGAACATGTTGATCCGCACCCAGCGGTCCGAGCGCGGGTCGAACTGGCC
>JAHELH010000396.1 GCA_024644285.1 Paracoccaceae bacterium
AGGACCAGAATGCGTGTCATGGGTTATCCATCCACCAGATCGCGCCGTTTTTCAATCATTCCAACGCCCTCACCGGTAATGTTCGTCCGGCGGGCATGGCTAACCGGCAACGCCCCTGACCCGGCATTGCCGCAATTACCGCCTGTCATGTCTCTTCATTCCGCCGCGACCGCCGAGACCCGTCCCGTCCGTTTCGCCTTGATCCGGTCCTCGATCTCGTCGCGGAAATGCCGGATCAGCCCCTGGATCGGCCAGGCCGCGGCGTCGCCCAGGGCGCAGATCGTGTGCCCCTCGACCTGCTTGGACACGTCCAGCAGCATGTCGATCTCTTCCGGCTCGGCCTCGCCGCGGACCAGCCGCTCCATCACCCGCATCATCCAGCCGGTGCCCTCGCGACACGGCGTGCACTGGCCGCAGCTTTCGTGCTTGTAGAACACCGCCAGCCGCCAGATCGCCTTGATCACGTCGGTGGACTGATCCATCACGATCACCGCCGCGGTGCCAAGGCCCGACTTCTGATCGCGCAGCCAGTCGAAATCCATGATGCACTCGTCGCGCATGATCTTGCCCGGCAAGAGCGGCACCGAGGAACCGCCCGGGATCACCGCCTTGAGGTTGTCCCATCCGCCGCGGATGCCGCCGCAATGCCTGTCGATCAACTCCTTGAACGAAATCGACATCGCCTCCTCGACGACGCAGGGGTTGTTGACGTGGCCCGAAATGGCGAACAGCTTGGTGCCCGAGTTGTTCGGCCGGCCGAAGCCCGCGAACCAGTCCGCGCCCCGGCGCAGGATCGTCGGCACCACGGCGATGGATTCGACGTTGTTCACCGTGGTCGGGCAGCCGTAAAGCCCCGCGCCCGCCGGAAACGGCGGTTTCATCCGCGGCATGCCCTTCTTGCCCTCCAGGCTCTCCAGCAGCGCGGTTTCTTCGCCGCAGATATAGGCACCGGCGCCATGCGCCAGGAAGATGTCGAAATCGAAGCCAGAGCCGCAGGCGTTCTTGCCCACCAGCCCCGCATCATAGGCCTCGTCGATGGCCACCTGCAGCGCCTCGCGCTCGCGGATGTACTCGCCGCGCAGGTAGACATAGCAGGTGTTGGCCCCCATCGCGAAGGACGCGATCAGGCAGCCCTCGACCAGCGTGTGCGGGTCGTGCCGCATGATCTCGCGGTCCTTGCAGGTGCCGGGCTCGGATTCGTCCGCGTTCACCACCAGATAGGCCGGCCGGCCATCGCCTTCCTTCGGCATGAACGACCATTTCAGCCCGGTCGGAAAGCCCGCGCCGCCGCGGCCGCGCAGGCCGCTGGCCTTCATCGTGTCGACGATCCAGTCGCGGCCCTTGGCCATTATGTCCTTGGTGCCGTCCCAGTGGCCGCGGCCCTGCGCGCCCTTCAGGGTCCGGTCGGCCATGCCATAGAGATTGGTGAAGATACGGTCCTTGTCGGAAAGCATGCGCCTACCCCTGATTGTCCCGGCGCTTGCGCCAGATCTGATACGTGACGACCAGCGCCCAGAAGAACGCGGCCAAAGCCGCGAAGTCGAACAGGAACACGTAGCGTCCCGGCAGTCCCATGTCGCGGCCCACCACCTGGGCGCCGATCCACAACACCATCGTGGCGACGATCACGATAGCCACCATGCGCGCCTGCCGCGCGAGCGCCTTCTCGCTGTCGTCGCCGCCTGACATCCGCTAGTACACGTCGCCCTTGTCGACCTTCTTGGAAAACTCTGTCTCTCCGCCCTCGGCCAGAACCTTGGCCTGCCCGACCCAGTCGTCGCGGCTGACCCGGCCCTTGAACCCTTTCAGGTTCTCGTCCGCCCAGGCGATCTCGGACCGCCCCCAGGCCGCGATCTGGTCGAAGTGATAGACGCCCATGTCGTGCAGCATCTTCTCGAGTTTCGGACCGACACCCTTGATTTCCTTCAGATTGTCCGCACCACCCTCGCGCGGCCCCTGCAACGCGCCCGGAGCCTTGCCGCCGGGCTGCGCCTCGACCGATGCGGCGCCCTTGGCGGCGGGCTTTGGCGCCGGCGCTTCGGCGGCCTTCGCCGCGCCCGCGCCGGGCTTGGTCGCGTCCTTCGCGCCGCCGGTCCGCGCCGTCGCGGCCGCCGATGCCCCGGCCGCAGGCTTGGCCTTGGACTTCGGCTCGGGCTTGGGCTTTGTCTCTGCCGCGCCAGGC
>JAHELH010000096.1:0-3941 GCA_024644285.1 Paracoccaceae bacterium
CCGACCTCGCCGATCGTCGCTTTTACCAGCGCCGCGCGCCTGATAGGCTCCATTCCAAGTTTTGGCATCTGCGACTCTCTGACGGGGGTTGCGGACCGAGGCTATCGGGTTTTTAATTGATCCGTCAATCAAGAAAACAGGGAGCGACAGATGACCTTCAAGACCACCCTTTCCGCCCTGGCTTTGCTGGCCATGGCGGGCACGGCGCAGGCCGCTTCGCACGCCGCCTGCGGCGAGGTGACCTTTGCCGACGTCGGCTGGACCGACATCACCGCCACCACCGCCGCCACGTCGGTGGTGCTGGACGCGCTGGGCTACGAGACCGAGACCAAGGTGCTGAGCGTGCCGGTGACCTACACCTCGCTGGCCAATGGCGACATCGACGTGTTCCTCGGCAACTGGATGCCCACCATGGAGGCCGACATCGCGCCCTATCGCGAGGCGGGCACGGTGGACACGGTGCGCGCGAACCTTGAGGGCGCCAAGTATACGCTCGCCGTGAACAAGGCGGCGGCCGACCTGGGGATCGCGGATTTCGCCGACATCGCTGCGCACAAGGACGCCCTGGACGGCAAGATCTACGGCATCGAGCCGGGCAATGACGGCAACCGGCTGATTCAATCGATGATCGACGGCGACGCCTTCGGGCTGTCGGGCTTCGAGGTGGCGGAAAGCTCGGAACAGGGGATGCTGGCGCAGGTCAGCCGCGCCGACCGGCGGGGCGAGCCGGTGGTGTTCCTGGGCTGGGAACCGCACCCGATGAACGCGGCCTACGAGATGAGCTACCTGACCGGCGGCGACGATTTCTTCGGGCCCAACCTGGGCGGGGCGACGGTCTATACCAACACCCGCGCGGGCTATGTCGGGGAATGCGAGAACGTGGGCAAGCTGCTGAACAACCTCGAATTCAGCCTGGCCATGGAAAACGAGATCATGGCGATGATCCTGAACGACGGGATGGACGGCGAGGAGGCCGCGAAGAAGTGGCTGGCGGAGAATCCGGGCGTGCTCGACGGCTGGCTGGACGGCGTCACCACGATGGACGGCGGCGACGGACTGGCGGCGGTGAAGGCCTCGCTGGGGATGTGAGTCCGGACCCTGTCCCCATGGGGACAGGGGGTTAACCATCTGACGTTGCTGACGTTAACGCTAACAAGATAGACCCTCGCCGCGTCGTCGGCGGGGGTCTTTCCTTGCCGGAACGGAGGTCGGCGCTGCGCCTGCCGCCTGGCAATCCGCAGACGGCACCCTGCACCGGGAGGACGCGCGGGGGCGCCGGGCGCTGGATCGGGCAACCCGTAATGCCGGCGGCGGGGGCGACGGCGTCACCCAGTCCACCGCAAGTTTGCGTGAAGTTTGCGACCGTGTGATCCGACCTTCGGACATTGGCTTGACCGGCGTTGCCGGACCATGGCCAACCCGAACAGAGCGCTGCAATTCGCTATCGTCAGATGCGCTCCGGCATGCGCTGGAGACGACACCGTCGGCCCGCGACGAGGCTGGTGCTCCACCCGCAGCGTCGCTCGGTCGTTTAGCAACTTACGCGTGAGCGTCGGCGGAAAGACGCCACCTAAGGTGTTGCGGGGCCGGGGCGTTTCGTGTACTTTGGGAGAACATCCAATCGTGAGCGCCTCATGTCATTTCGGGGCGTCTTTCGGTTGGGCATCGGTCGCGTGACTGATTAGCCAACGGCCGGAAGCAATTGTAATGGAGGACTTTTCGATGAAAGTGCTATCGCTCGTCCTGTTGTCAACAATCGCGATGTCCGCCTGGCTAGCCGGGCCGGCGACCGCTCAAACAACCACCAGTGTCGAAAACACGGAAACCGACATCACCATCCTCGACACGATCGAGGAACGGCGGGCGGTCCAGCCTCTGGACTGGGATGTCACCCGCGGCGAGGGCCTCAGCCCGCGCGCGGTTCAGGAGCCCGAGATCATCGACCAAGACGCCCTGTTCCCCGAAACCGATGGCGGCGGGATGCCGGACGGCAATGCCGACGCCGAGGCGGCCGAGGCGTTCCCGGACTCATGGGAAGAGAGCGCACTGCAGATCGAGGGCGGTCCGGGCGTGCTGGGCACCAAGGACATCTACACGCAGTACAGCGAAGCGCCCTTCCGGCTGCAATATCCGCGCCGCGCGATCGGCAAGCTGTTCACCAACTCGGGCAGTTGCTCGGCCTCGGTCGTCAGCCCCAACAACGTCATCGTCACGGCGGCGCATTGCTGCTACAACCGCTCGTCCGGAAACTGGATCGGCGGCTTCCAGTTCGCGCCGGCCTATCACAACGGTGCCGCGCCGTTCGGCATGTTCAACTGGTCGCAGGCCACGATCCTGACGCGCTGGATCAACGTGGGCGACCGGAAATCCGATGTCTGCGTGATCAAGCTGCGCAATAACGCGCAGAACCGGCCGGTCACGTTCTATACCGGCTGGCTGGGACGGTCCTGGAACTACGGCACCACGCAGTCGCTGCACGCGCTGGGCTATCCCGGCAATATCGGCGGCGGCAACACGATGGAGCTTTGCGCGGCCGAAAGCTTCAACCCGTCCTCGGGATGCGGCGGCACCTCTGTGCTGAACATGGGCTGCTCGATGACCTACGGGTCGAGCGGCGGCCCCTGGCTGCGCAGCTGGCGCGGCGGCAATTGGGTGAACGGCGTGGTCAGCGGCTACGACGGAACGAGTTGCACGGGCAGCTTCGGCCAGACGTTCAACGGTCCGCGCTTTACTTCGGACAATATCAAGAAGCTCTGCGACACGATCGGTTGCTGAGCGACCCCTGCGGCGCGCCGGCGGCGCGCCGCCCCCGACTTCAATTTCCAAGGAGTATTTGAAATGAAGATACGTCTGAGCATATGCGCCCCCCTGGTATTCCTGGCAGCCGGCATGGCGCAAGCGCAGGAGCCGACCTTTCCTTCGCTCATCGAGGCCGAGATCATCCCCGGCCAATTCATCGTGAAGACGGCGCCGGGGGTCGAGGCCGCGGACCTGATATTGTCGGCCATGTCCGACGAGACCAGGATCATCGACGTCCTTCGGGAAGTGGACATGCTGATCATCGAGGCCGAGGATGTCGATGCCGCCGAGCTTATGGCCTCGGCGCTGGATCAGCCCGGCATCGCCTATATCGAACCGGTCTATCGGGTTCAGGCGGATGTCACCCCGAACGATCCCGATTACTCGCGGCAATGGGCGTTTCCGAAGATCAAGGCGCCCGACGCCTGGGACGTGCGGACCGACAGCGGCGGCCTGGTCGTCGCCGTGATCGACACGGGCGTGGATTACAAGCACCCCGACCTGACGGCGAACATGTGGACCAACCCGGGTGAAATCCCCAACAACGGGGTCGACGACGACGGCAACGGCGTCATTGACGACGTGTTCGGCGCGAATTTCGTCACCTCGACGGTGGATGGCGACCCGATGGATGACAACCGGCACGGGACCCATGTCGCGGGAACCATCGGCGCGGTCACGAACAACGCGCTCGGCGTGGCCGGGGTCAACTGGTCGACGAAGATCATGGCCTTGAAATTCCTGTCGGCCTCGGGCAGCGGCTCGACCGCCGGCGCGATCCGGGCCATCGACTACGGCATCCGGATGAAGGCCGACATCATGAACAACAGCTGGGGCGGCGGCGGGTTCAGCGTCGCTCTGCGAGATGCGATCGCCGCGGCCGATGCGGAGGGCATCCTCTTCGTTGCGGCGGCCGGCAACAGCAACAGCGACAACGATACCCGGCCGCATTATCCTTCGAGCTATGACGTTCCGAACGTGCTGGCGGTCATGGCGACCGACCGGAACGACAACAAGGCGGGCTTTTCAAGCTTCGGCGCCACCAGCGTCGATATGGGCGCGCCCGGCGTCGATATCCTCTCGACGATCCCCGGCGGCAATTACGATTCGTTCAATGGCACCTCGATGGCGACCCCGCATGT
>JAHELH010000096.1:4041-8370 GCA_024644285.1 Paracoccaceae bacterium
GATTGCCCGGCCGAAGTCTTGTTCTGCCGATCGTGAATTCACATATCTCTGGCCTGCGCCTATCATCCGGCGAAGCGAAGGAATTGCGTCATGATCAACAGACTGACTACCCTGATTGCCGCGCTCACGCTTTCCTCGGCGGCGGCGGCGGATTGCGGCACGCCGAGCGAAACAATGGGAGAAGCCGACATGTCGGGACAGATCCTGGTCCGTTTCGCAGACGACGTGGACGACGACGAGGCCGCCCGCATCATCGCCCGTATCGGCGCGACAGAGGTTGACCGCCTTCTGGACGGGCAAATCCACCTTATCGAGATCGCCTATCCCTCGGCACAGACCGACATCATCACCGCGCTGATGGCGACCGAAGGCGTTGTCTATGCGGAACCGAACCAGGAAGTCTCGATCCCGCAACCGCCCAATCCGGAAAACGAAGCGAATGACGGCGACAGCGAGTTGATCCCGCTTCCGCAGGTCGACTAGCCGCTTGCGGGCCGGCGTGCCGCCCGGCTTGCGGCGGCGCGAGGACCTACCCGGTCGCGCCGGTGCCTGCCGCGTCCACCGCCTCGACGGTCACCTCGACCTCCAGGCCCAGGAACGCCGCATCCGCCCCGGAATAGCTGCCCGAAATCGGCGACGCCTGGGACGGAGCGCGGGTGGTGGCGACGCGGATCAGTTCGCCGCCGCCGACGATGCGGTTCGTCGGGTCGAACTCGATCCATCCCTCGCCCGGCACGTAGACATCCGCCCAGGCGTGGGTCGCCCCGCCGCCCACGGCGCCGTCGGCATCGTAGAGATAGCCGGTGACGAAACGCGCGGCATATCCGCAAAGCCGCGCCGCCTCCATGAAGAGAAACGCGAAATCGCGGCAGGTTCCCTGCCCCCTGGCGATGGTCTCGGCGGCGCTCTGGGTGCCCATTTCCTCGCGCGCGGAATACCCGATCGCGTCGTGGATCGCTTCGGCCAGCTTGCGAGGGAAATCCAGGGCGTGGCGCGGGCGGCGCGGGAAGGTGTCCGCCAGCCACTCGCCGATCACCCCGGCCTCGTCGGGGTTCTGCAGCACCAGATAGCGCAGCAGGTCGATGGATTCCTCGTCGGAATATTCGAAGGGATAGGGCTGCGAGCGCCCGGCAAGGTCGCGCACCCGCGCCTCGACGGGATACCGGCGGATGTAAAGCTCGCTGTCGATGCGCAGGGTATCGGCGGGCTCGTGGAACGTCGCCTCGGCCACCGAGTTGCCGAAGACGTCGAAGAACCAGCGCGTCTCGGCCTGCGGAGAAATCGTCAGATAGGCGTCCTCGACCCACAGGTCGTGGCCGTCGCGCGGCCGCAGCATCAGCTTGTGCGGACCGAAGGCGACCGGCCGGTCATAGCGGTATTCCGTTCTGTGGTGGATGCGCAAAAGCTGACCCATCTCTTCAATTCGCCCCCGGCGATGCTATCTTGACAGGTATCCATATGGGTGCGCGCCGCGCCGGTCGCCAGCCATTGCTCCATCACCGCCCAGAAGGGGTGCAAACGCGCCATGCTGATCCGGTTCGGATTCGATATCGAGATCGAGAGCGCCGGCCCGGTGCCGATGATCGCGGCGCTGCTGACCCATACCGAGCGGCAGGGCCGGCTGATCGGCGAGGACCGCGTGCGCAGCGAGCCCGAGGTCGCACAGCGCCTCTATCTCGACCCCTACGGCAACCGGATGACACGGTTCGTGGCGCCCGGCGGCAAGGTCCGGCTGTGGTCTGACGCGGTCGTCGAGATCTCCGGCGCGCCCGAGCCGCACGCGCCGGACGCGCCGCAGCACAAGGTCGAGGACCTGCCCGACGAAGTGCTGCAATTCCTCGTGGCGAGCCGCTATTGCGACAGCGACGCGCTGTCCGAGTTCGCCTGGAAGCGGTTTGGCGACACCGAAGAAGGCTGGGCGCGGGTGCAGGCGATCTGCGACTACGTGCACGCCCAGACGACGTTCGACTACAAGTTCGGCCGGCCCGACAAGACCGCCACCGACGTCAAGCGCGAGAAGACCGGGGTCTGCCGCGACTTCGCGCATCTTTCTGTGGCGCTCTGCCGGGCGATGAACATCCCGGCGCGCTATGCCAGCGGCTACCTGGGCGATATCCAGTGGGAGGATACCGGCCCCGGCGACTTCAGCGCCTGGTTCGAGGTCTTTCTCGGCGGGCGCTGGTGGACGATGGACGCGCGGTTCAACACACCCCGGATCGGGCGCATCCTGATGGTGCGCGGCTGCGACGCGGCGGACGTGGCGCTGATCACCTCTTTCGGGGCCTACGAGCTGACATATTTCAGGGTCTGGACCGACGAGATTCCTCAGGCGGACGACGCCGCGGTGCTGACGCTGCTCGAAACCCGGCCAGGCGGCGCGCCGTTGGTCTATCCGTCCTCGGCCCGGGCTGCCTGAGCCGGAACGCGCGGCTTTCCAATCCGGTTCATTCCGGGCAATGTCGCGGTGACCGAGCAGAGGGGCGGGCATGAACTGGCTGACCGATACGAAAATCCCCGTGGGGCGCGTCGCGGGGGATGCGTTCGACTGGCTGCAGGACAACGGCGCATGGTTCTTCGACGGGTTGTCGGACGCGATGGAGGCGCTGATCGACGCGATCCTCTGGGTGCTGCAGACGCCGCATCCGCTGATCGTCATCGCTGCTTTCGTGGCGCTGACCTGGGCCTTGCAGCGGAACTGGAAGATCTGCCTGTTCGTCGCGCTCGGCTTTCTGTTCATCCTCAACCAGGACTACTGGGAAGAGACCACCGAAAGCCTGACGCTGGTGCTGTCGGCCTGCGTGGTCTGCATGGCGGTCGGCGTGCCGATCGGCATCGCCGCCGCGCATCGGCCCAAGCTTTACACCTACATGCGCCCCGTCCTGGACCTGATGCAGACGCTGCCCACCTTCGTCTACCTGATCCCGGCCATTGTCTTCTTCGGCATCGGCATGGTGCCGGGGCTGATCGCCACGGTGATCTTCGTGCTGCCGGCACCCATTCGCCTGACGCATCTGGGGGTGACCTCGACGCCCATGGCGCTGCTCGAGGCGGCACGGGCCTTCGGCGCCACCCCCAGCCAGACCCTGTGGAAAGTCGAACTTCCCTACGCCTTCCCGCAGATCATGGCCGGGCTGAACCAGACGATCATGCTGTCGCTGTCGATGGTGGTGATCGCCGCGCTGGTGGGCGCCGACGGGCTGGGGGTGCCGGTGGTGCGGGCGCTGAACCAGGTGAACACGGCGCTGGGCTTCGAGAGCGGCTTCATCATCGTGGTGGTGGCGATCATGCTGGACCGGATGCTGCGCGTGGAACAGAAATGAGCGCGGTGGTCTTCGACAAGGTCTCGATCGTCTTCGGCGACCGGCCCGAGGCGGCGCTGCCGCTGATGGACCAGGGCCAGGAGCGCTCGGAAATCCAGCAATCGACGGGCCAGGTGCTGGGGGTGCACGATTGCTCGCTGACCGTCGAGGAAGGCGAGATCCTGGTGCTGATGGGGCTGTCGGGGTCGGGCAAGTCGACGCTCTTGCGCGCCGTCAACGGCCTGAACCCCGTGGTGCGCGGCGACGTGCGGGTGATGTGGCAGGGCCGCGAGACCAGCGTGACCGGGGCGGACAAGAAGACGCTGCGCGACCTGCGGCTGAACCACATCGCGATGGTGTTCCAGCAGTTCGGCCTTCTGCCCTGGCGCACGGTGCGCGAGAATGTCGGACTGGGGCTGGAGCTTGGCGGCATGAAGCGGGCCGACCGGGTGGCAAAGGTCGACAAGCAGCTGGAACTGGTGGGGCTGTCGGACTGGGCCGAACGCAAGGTCGGTGAGCTTTCGGGTGGCATGCAGCAGCGCGTGGGGCTGGCCCGCGCCTTCGTCACCGACGCGCCGGTCCTGCTGATGGACGAGCCGTTCTCGGCACTCGATCCGCTGATCCGCTCGCGCCTGCAGGACGAGCTGCTGGAGCTGCAGCAGACGCTGAACCGCACCATCATCTTCGTCAGCCACGACCTGGACGAGGCTTTCAAGATCGGCAACCACATCGCGATAATGGAGGGCGGGCGGATCGTGCAGATGGGCACGCCGCAGGAGATTTTCACAAATCCGTCAAACGAATACGTGGCGGACTTCGTGGCGCACATGAACCCGCTCGGCGTGCTGTGCGCGCGCGACGTGATGGAGCCCGCCGAAGCGGCGCCGGCGATGACCGTCGCGCCGGATTGCCAGATCCACGAGGTCATGGAGCATGTCACCGCGACCGGCAACCCGGTCGGCGTGGTCGAGGACGGGCGGCTTCTGGGACAGATCACGCGGGACACGGTGCTGAACAAGATCCTCGATCC
>JAHELH010000397.1 GCA_024644285.1 Paracoccaceae bacterium
GCGCGCATCGAGCGGGCCACGACCTGGGCCCAGATGTCGATGTCGCCCGCGGTATAGCCGACGACGGTCGGCTTGCCGGTGGTGCCGGACGAGGCGTGGATGCGGATCACCTGCTCGCGCGGCACGGCGAACATGCCGAACGGGTAGTTGTCGCGCAGCGTGTCCTTGGTGGTGAACGGAAACTTCGCCAGATCCGACAGGTCCTTGACGTCGTCGGGATTGACGCCTGCCTTGTCGAACGCGGCCTTGTAGTGGGCGACGTTGTCGTAGGCATGGCGCAGGGACCACTGGAGGCGGCTCAGCTGCAGGGCGCTGATCTCGTCACGGCTCGCGGTTTCGATCGGCTCGAGCGTCGACGGGTCGGCGGCAAGTTCGGTTGCGGGTCTGAGGCTCATTGCGGGTCCTCCGGCGTGGGTCGTGGCTTATCTGACAACTGGCGCGACTTGCCGCGGAACACGGCAACCGTGGCGCCATCTTCGCCGGTCACGACGATGTCGTAAATACCATTGCGGCCGCGGCGGTAGGTTTCGGTTGCCGCCGCAGTGAGCTTTTCACCGGGCTTGCCGGGCCGCAGAAAGGAAATCTGGCAGTCGGCGGCGACGCTGACCGGACCGTGGGAGTTGCAGGCGAGCTCGAACGCGGTGTCGGCCACGGCAAAGATGAAACAGCCGTGGCATGAGCCATGGGCGTTGATCATGTCGTCGCGCACGACCATCGAGACGGTTGCCTCGCCGGCGGCGAATGCCTCGATCTGCATGCCCATATCCCGGCTGGCGCTGTCGCGCTGCCAGATGTCGCGCACATGGGCTTCGACAACCGAAGCCGGCGGTTCGGCCGAATTCATGATTTTTCTCCCCTTGCGGCCATCGGACCGACGGGATTTATGATACACTTATTCTTGTTTGTCACGAAATACTGTGTCATGTTCCGCGCGAGTTTCCAGGGAGTGCCTGAGATGGATCCAATGACCGCTGAAGACCAGGTCCGGCGTGAGGCATTTGATGCCCATGTGGCCGACGAAGGCAAGGTCGAACCGCGCGACTGGATGCCCGCCGCCTACCGCAAGACGCTGGTCAGGCAGATTTCGCAGCATGCCCATTCCGAGATCATCGGCATGCAGCCGGAAGGCAACTGGGTGACCCGGGCGCCGTCGCTGAGGCGCAAGGTGATCCTGATGGCGAAGGTGCAGGACGAGGCGGGCCATGGGCTCTATCTCTATTCGGCGGCGGAGACGCTCGGCGTCACGCGCGACGAGATGGAGCAGCAGCTGCTCGACGGCACGGCGAAATACTCGTCGATCTTCAACTATCCGACCCTGACCTGGGCCGATGTCGGCGCCATCGGCTGGCTCGTCGACGGTGCGGCGATCATCAACCAGGTGCCGATCTGCCGCTGCTCCTACGGGCCCTACGCCCGCGCCATGGTGCGGATCTGCAA
Organism: Paracoccaceae bacterium; assembly: GCA_024644285.1. Taxonomy (GTDB): domain Bacteria; phylum Pseudomonadota; class Alphaproteobacteria; order Rhodobacterales; family Rhodobacteraceae; genus JAHELH01. The sequence goes on from JAHELH010000397.1 coordinate 1,438, forward strand.
GGAAGAGAGCTTTCACCAGCGCCAGGGTTTCGAGCTGATGATGGCGCTGTCCAGGGGGACGGAAAAACAGAAGGCGATGGCGCAGGACGCGCTCGATCGCTGGTGGTGGCCGGCGGTGATGATGTTCGGCCCGTCGGATGCCGACAGCGTGCATTCGCAGCAGAACATGGCCTGGAAGATCAAGCGGTTTTCCAACGACGATCTGCGCCAGAAGTTCATCGACATGACGGTGAAGCAGGCGGCCTCGCTCGGCCTGACGATTCCCGATCCGGATCTGGCATTCAACCAGGAGACCGGGCATTGGGACATCGGACCGATCGACTGGGACGAATTCTGGGCGGTGGTGAAGGGGCACGGGCCATGCAACCGGCAGCGCATGCAACACCGCCAGGCGGCGCATGACAACGGCGCCTGGGTGCGCGAGGCGGCGATGGCCTTTGCCGCCAAGGAACGGGCGCGGGCCGCCAGGGAGGCCGCCTGAGATGACCAGCAAAGCCGAGTGGCCGCTGTTCGAAGTGTTCATCCGCTCGCGCCGTGGCCTGTCGCATGTCCATGCCGGGTCGCTGCATGCCGCGGACGCCAGGATGGCGATCGAGAATGCCCGCGACGTCTATACCAGGCGCGGCGAGGGCACGTCGATCTGGGTGGTGCCGTCGGCCCAGATCACCGCATCGGCGCCGGAGGACAAGGGCGAACTCTACGATCCGGCCGATTCCAAGGTCTACCGGCACCCGACGTT
>JAHELH010000097.1 GCA_024644285.1 Paracoccaceae bacterium
GGCACCGACATGACCCAGTTCCGCGCCTTCGAGACGGCGCAGGATGCACTCCACTACGAGGCCGAGATCAACCGGGTGCTGGAGGCGGTCGAGACCTGCCCCCTCCCGACCGTCGCGGCGATCCACGGCGCCTGCACCGGCGGCGGCGCGTCGATTGCCGCCGCCTGCGACATCCGCATCGCCAGCGCGCGGCTGAAGTTCGGATTTCCCATCGCGCGTACGCTGGGCAACTGCCTGAACGCAGCCAACCTCGCCCGGCTGACCGAGCTTCTGGGGGCCGGGCGGGTGCGCGAGCTGATCTTCACCGCGCGGCTGATGGAGGCCGAGGAGGCGCTGGCCACTGGCTTCGTCTCCGAGGTGCTGCCTGACGAAGAGGCGCTCCTAGCCCGCGCGGGCGAGCTTGCCGAACAGTTGGGCGGGATGGCGCCGCTGACCCTGCGCGCCACCAAGGAGGCGATGCGCAGAAACCGCGCCGCGCTGGCGGTCGAGGATGCCGACCTGATCACCCTGTGCTACATGAGCCGGGATTTCCGGGACGGGCTGGAAGCCTTCCTCGCCAAGCGCCCGCCGAATTGGACGGGGACGTGAGTCCCACGGCATGCCAGTCCGGAGAAATCAGGCCGGACGCGGCTCCGGACCGCCCCGGCCCTGCAGGGCGGCCGACACCCCTCCCAGGCCGGAGACGCTTCCCTCGACACCCTGCCCCGCCTCGATGAAGGTCAGAGGATGCAGCGTGCCGGTCAGCAGACACTGACCCGGCTGCAAGCCGCCGCGCGGCTGCAGCAGCCGCACCGCGCTTTCCAGCGCCTCAAGCGCGCTGCCGCCGGGCACCCGGGCCCCGCCCTCCGCGATCGCGCCGTCGCCGCAAGTCATGGAGATCTCCACCGCGTCGAAATCCGATCCGTCCCATTCCGCCAGTTCCAGGCCCCGCACCAGCCCTGCGCTCGATTGCAGATCGGCGAGCTTGGCGAACGGCGCCTGGGCGGCGGGACCGGTCAGGCGGGGCGCGACCAGTTCGATCATCGCCGTCGGACGCACGGCCGCGACCAGCCTAAGGCGGAAATTCGCGGCCTCGAGATCGGGCAGCGGGGTCCTCACCACAAAGCCGACCTCCAGTTCGACACCGATCCTCTCCGGCACCGCAACGGTGGCGCCGCTTGCGAAACAGCGGCTCTGCGGTATCGGCGCAACCGCCAACTCGCCGCCCGCCATCCGAACCAGCTTGTAGCCCCCTGCCGGTCCAAGCACCTCCATCAGCGCGTCGTGGCAGCGGTAGGCGTCCGCGACGCCTTCGGGGATGGCCGTGCCCGGTGAATAGGTGCCACCCGCTCGGTGAGCGGCGATCAGGTGCTCGATGAATTGGGTGAGTTCAGTCATGGGGCGATGTGGGTCAGGGCAAGTCGATAAAGCTGTGACAGATGCGCCGGCTCGTGGCCATGAGAAAACCAGCTACAAGGTGTCGCTCCGGCCCTGGCCTTTGGGCCGGCCCACGCCGGCGATTCGGGCCGCGATCGGCGCGCCGGTGATAATCAGGAAGACGCGGGTCAGGTGATGCAGCACCACATAGCCCAAATCAGCGCCGACCACGATGGCCAGGACCGCCATCTCGGCCTGCCCGGCCGGCGCAAATGCCAGAAAGCCGTCGATCGGCGGCGCCAATCCCAGAACGATCACGACCCGTGCGAACGCCGTCGCCAGCACCGCCACGATAACGGTGAAGATAAGCCCGGCCACGACGAACCGTCGGATCTCGTCGAGCCTGATGCCGGCGTAACCCGCGCCGAGGCCGATCCCGATGAAATACTGCGCCGCGAGGATGGCCTCGGCCGGCGGGCGGTGATGGATCACGCCGGTCAAAGACAGCACTGCGGCAAAGATCATCGGCCCGAGGATCGAGGCGCCGAATAGCCCGATCCGCTCGGCCCCCTTCCAGCCGGCGATGGCCGCGACGGCCATAATCACCATCTCCTGCGGCGGCAGCGTCGCCGCGGGATCGCCAATCGGGTTGTCGAAGTCGGCTTCGAAACCCTGAGTCAGGATCACCGGAGCGATCAGAACGATGACCAGCAGCCGCGTGGCGTGGATCAGGGAAAGCGTACGCACGTCACCGCCCGCTTCCTGGCCGAACAGCACCATTTCCTGCAGGCCGCCCGGCATTGACGCGTACCACGCCGTCGGCATGTCGAACCCGTAGACCTTCCGGAAGAACGGCACACCGATCAGCGCGGTTAGGATCAACGAGAACGGGACCAGCGCCAGTGACGCGGCCATCTGCGGAATGCGGTCGACGACCTCGGGCGTGATTGAGGCGCCGATCGCGACGCCGAGTATCGTCCGGGTGACCTTGCCGGGCACGCCGGTCCCGGCCAGCGGGGCGCGTGCCAGCGCCGCGACGAGGCAGGCGAAAAGCGGCCCGAAGAGGAACGGCAGGGGCACGCCCGCCAGCCAGAACAGAACGGTGCCGCCGACCGCGTAGACATAAGTCAGCACGTGCCGCCGGATCGTCTGGCGCCGGGTCTCAGGCGCCGTCGCCCGAGTCATTGCGTCGTCCTTCGTCCGACTCAGGTCTCTTCCCCGCCGTTGACGGCAATCATCTGGCCAGAGATGAAGCGGGCGTCAGGCAAGGCAAGGAAGGCCACGGTCGCGGCGATGTCGCCGGGCTGGCCCATGAAGCCCGCGGGAATACTGGCGACGCGCTTGGGATCGTCTTCGGTCGCCTCTTCATTGCGGATCTGGCCGGGCGAGATCGCGTTCACGGTGATGCCCTTCGGCGCAAACTCGGTCGACAGCGCCTTGGTCAGGCCCCAGACGCCGTGCTTGGCCGCCGAGATCGGCGCGCCCTCGAAATAACCGCGAATCGCCTTCATCCCGGCGAAGTTGACGATCCGGCCCCAGCCGCGGTCGACCATGCCGGGCAGGAACGCGCGGCTGGACCGGAAGGCCGCGGTCAGCGCCACCTCGAGTACGCCGTGCCAGTCGGCGTCGGTCATCTGAAGGAACGGCTTGTGCGGGCGGCGCGCGGCGTTGTTCACCACGATATCGACGGTGCCGAAACGGTCGAGCGCCGCCGCGGCGATGGAGTCGAACGCCGCCGCGTCGCCGACGTCGCCCATCGCGACAAGCGCATTGGCACCTGTTTCTTCAACGAGTTTCGCCGTCTCGCCGCACGCCGTCTCGTTCGAGGAGCCGTTTACGACTACGTTGCAGCCGAGGCCGGCGAGACGCACCGCGATGGCGCGGCCGATGTTGTGCCCGGAGCCCGAGATAAAGGCTGTCTTACCCGCAAGTACCGGTTCCACCATGTCTATTTCCCTCCGCGTCTGTCGCAGGACCCGGGCATGCGCCGGGGCCACTGTGGTCCGACATCCCGTCATTTCACACTCGGTATCGCTTGACTGGATAACTATCAACGAAATATTGTTGACAATCGACATTTTTTGCGCACTCTCGGCGCCATGGGATTGGGGAATTCTCCGGAGCAGACCTTTGAACGGCGGCGCCAGCGTCCGCTGGTGCTTGAAGTCCGCGACGAACTGGAGCGGATCATCCTGGACGGCGAGATTGCCGCCGGGGAGCGCCTGAACGAGGCCGAGCTGGCGGCGCAAATGGGCGTCAGCCGCGGCCCGGTGCGCGAGGCCGCCCGAACGCTTGCGCACGACGGGCTGCTGACGACGGTCGCCAACCAGGGAGTCTTCGTCCGCGAGCTGTCCATCGAGGACGCGCTGGAGCTCTACGACCTGCGCGCGCTGATCGCGGGATACCTGTGCGCGCGCGTCGCCGACCGGGCGGAACGTCGCATCAATGCCGACTTGCGCCGCGCAGTGACCGAGATGGCACGGGCCATCGAGGACAGCGACGAAAGCCGCTACTTCGCGCTGAACCTTGCCTTTCACGACCGTATCGCCGACGCTGCCGTCGCGACGCGCGCGAGACGGCTCTACTTGTCCCTCGGGAAGGAGGTCAGGCTGCTGCGCCGGCGGGTGCTCTGCGGCCAGTCCTCGCTGCGGGTCTCAAACCAGGAACACGGCCGGATCGTCGACGCCATCGAGGCCGGCGACGTCGAGGCGGCCCGCGCGGCGGGCACCATCCACCATCTGAACGGTAAGACCCGACTGACCGAAACGCTCTGATCACTCACCACGGGGGACCGGCGATGCCGAGCCGCATCGCAAACCGGCGCCCGCACTTCACCAACCGAATATCCAGAGAGGGAGGAACCCATGGAATTCACCACTACCTTCAAGGCCGGCGTGCTGGCCGCGGCCGTCGCCCTACCGCTTGGCATCGCGAACGACGCCGCGGCGCAGGCTGCCTATCCGTCGGCCGACGAAACGCTTGACTGGACCATCGCCTTCGGTCCCGGAGGCGGCAACGACATCATGGCGCGCAGCATCATATCCATCCTGGAGAAGTACGACCTCTATCCGGGCGAGATACAGCCCGAGAACCGCGCCGGCGGCTCTGGCGCCGTCGGCTGGGGCTATCTCTACGGTCAGAACGGCAACCCCTACGGCATCTCGACCACCTCGGGCAGCTTCGTGACCACCCCGCTGCAGGCCGACACGCCGTGGCAGCCGGAAGACTTCACCCCGGTGGCACTTCTGGCGACCGACGACTTGGTGTTGGTGGTCAACAGCGAAAGCGAGATCCAGAACATCGAGGAATTCATCGCCCATGCCAAGGAGAACCCGATCAACATCGGCGGCACCGGCACCGTCAATGTGGACTTCATCGTACCGACGCTTTTCGCGCAGAAAGCCGGCTTCGAGTTCGACTACGTGTCGTTCAACTCGATGTCGGAGCAGACAACCGCGCTGTTGTCGAAGGCGCTTGACGCGATGGTCGGCAACCCGGGCGAGATTCTCGGCCTGATCGACTCGGGCGACCTGCGCCCGCTAGTGTTTTCGGGCCAGAACGTGCCCGCCGCGCTCGAAGGCGTGCCGACTATGGGCGAGCTGGGCTACGACATTGGCGTGTCGATGCCGCGTGGCCTGATCCTGCCGCCGGACGCCCCGGCCGAGGCGCAGGCCTGGTGGATCGAGACCATGAAGAAGGTCGTCGAGACCCCGGAGTGGGACGAATACATCGCCAGCAACACCCTGACCCCGACCGTGATCTACGGCGAGGACTTCCGGACCTTCCTGGTTAACACAAAGAACGGCTTCGGCGAGGTGCTGCGCTCCATCGGCGCGATCAAGTGACCGCTGCCTGAACTTGACCGGGCCGGGCGCCGTAGCGCGCCCGGCCCTTCCCATGTGCAGGAGCGCGAGATGCGCATTGCCTTCTTCGTGATGCTGCTGGCCGGCGGCATCTTCTACAGCTACATCGCCTTCGTCGACCTCGACTTCATGACTCGGACCGGCCGGCTCGGGCCCGGGTTCTTCCCGCGCCTGATCGGCGCGACGGCCATCGTGATGACGCTATGGGCGCTGGTCGACGAGTTGCGCGCCCGGAACGCCACGGACGGCGCGCTGCGCCAGTGGGCCGACGTTGCCGTGCTGGTCGCGCTGTCGCTCGGCTACGCGGTGCTGCTGCGCCTGTTCGGCGGCTTCGCGGCCACCATCGTATTCCTTGCTGTCACCCTGTCGGTCCTGAACCGCGGACAGTACCTGAAGAATGGCCTGATCGCGGTGCTGGTGCCGGTCCTGCTCTACCTGCTGTTAGACCGCCTGCTGAACGCGAACATGCCGCCCGCCCTCATCACCCTGCCGCTTTGACCGCGACCCCAAGGAGCCTTGCCGAATGGACATCTTCTCCGACCTGGTGATGGGGCTCACCGTCGCGGTCTCGCCGATCAACATCGTCTACCTGCTGATCGGGGCGATGGTCGGCATGATCGTGGGTGTGATCCCCGGGTTCGGACCCTCGGCCGGCCTCGCGATCCTGTTGCCAGTGACCTTCGGCATGGACCCGATCGGTGCGATCATGATGCTGGCCGCGATCTACTACGGCGCGATGTACGGGGGCACGATCACCTCGATCCTGCTGAACACACCCGGAGAAAGCGCCACCGTCGCTTCGACCTTCGACGGCTTCCCGCTGGCCAAGAACGGGCGCGCGGGACCCGCGCTGGTGATGCAGGCCGCGGCGTCCTTCGTGGGCGGCACTGTCGGTGTGATCCTGATCACCGTCCTCGCGCCGTTGTTCGCTCAGGTGTCGCGCAGCTTCGGGCCGCCCGAGTACTTTCTGCTCGCGCTCATGGGCATGCTGACGCTGATCGTGATGATCGGCGCGCACTGGAAGCTCGGCGTGATCTCGGCGCTGATCGGCTTCGCGCTCGGCACCGTCGGCGTCGATCTCGAGACCGGCCAGGGCCGCTATACCTTCGGGTCGGCGGAGTTGATCGGCGGCATCTACTTCATCCCGATCGCCATCGGCCTCTTCGGTCTCGGCGAACTGTTCTACGCATTCTACAGCGGGTTGCACCGGACCGGCACCGGCACCATCGTGCAGTACGACAAGGAAGAGCGTTTCTGGCCCACGGCGCAGGACTGGATTTCGACCCGGATGACGATGGTGCGGGGGTCGATCCTCGGCTTCGTGGTCGGCGTGATCCCGGGCGCCGGCGCGACCATCGCCTCGCTGATGGCCTATTCGACCGAGCGGTCCCTGTCGAAAAACAGGGACAACTTCGGCAAGGGCGAAATGGCCGGCCTCGTCGCCCCGGAAACCGCCAACAACGCCGCCTCTTCGGGCGCGATGATTCCGCTTCTAACGCTCGGCATCCCCGGTTCGGCCTCGACCGCCGTCCTGCTGGCGGCGTTCCTGCTTTGGGGACTGCGCCCCGGGCCGCTGTTCATGGAACAGAACCCGGAGCTGGCCTGGGGCCTCATCGCGTCGATGTATCTCGGCAACATGGCGCTTCTGGCGATCAGCATCTTCGCGATCCCGCTCTTCGTGCAGATCATCAAGGTGCCCTACCGCGTCCTGGGGCCCTGCATCGTCGTGATCTGCGCACTCGGCACCTTCAGCGTGCACGCGAGCTTCGTTGAAACCTACCTGATGTTCGCCGCCGGCATCGTCGGCTTCTTCATGCGGCTTTACGGCTTCTCGCCCGCGGCGCTGGTGCTGGCGCTGGTCCTCGGACCGCTCGCCGAAGAGGCGCTGCGGCAAACCCTGACGATCTCGCGGGGGTCGTTCATGATCTTTGTGGAACGCACGCCGTCGCTCTGGATCATCGGCATAACGATTGCGCTTCTGCTGCTGCTGCCGATGCTTGGGCGGGTTGGAAACACCAGCGCCGGCGTGGCGGAAAAGGCCGGGAGCTGAGCCGCTGCCGCGCCTGTCCCCGGACGAGGCCCGCGATCTTGCCATCCGCGCGTTCCGGCGCGCGGGCGTCCCAGAAGAGGCGGCCGAACAGACGGCCGAGATCCTGACACTCGCAGAGACGATGGGGATCGGCACCCACGGACTGGCGCGGGTTGTGGACTATTGCGACCGAATCGCGGCGGGTGGCATCGACTCCCGGGCGCAGATCGTCGAGACCGCGCCCGCCCCCGCATTGCGCCATATAGACGGCCGGAACGGTCTGGGCCCCTGGGTCGCCCGGCGCGCGCTCGACGCCGGCATGGACGCGGCCCGTCGGACCGGCATCGGCGCGGCCTTCGTGACGAGCGGCAGCCACGTCGGCGCGCTGGCGCCCTATCTTTGGATTGCGGCCGAGGCGGGGTTCGCTGCGCTCGTCACCACGAACACCGCGCCAATGCTGGCGCCCGCCGGCGGCAAGGCGCCGCTGATCGGCAACAACCCGATCGGCATCGGCCTGCCGGGACCAGAGGGCGCGCACGTGCTGCTGGACATGGCGCTGTCGGTGGTGGCGCGCTCGCGCGTCCGGGCGGCGGCGACGGCCAGCACCCCGATCCCGGAGAACTGGGCCACCGACGTCGAGGGGCGCCCGACGACCGACCCACGCGCCGCGATGCGGGGGCTCATGCAGGCGATCGGCGGCGCCAAGGGCGCGAACTTCGCGCTGTGCCTCGACCTAATGGCCGCGGGCCTCGCCGGGTCGGCGATGCTGACCGAAATCCCGGCCGCTGCAGATCAGCCGGGCACCCCGCAGAACCTCGGCATCATGCTTGTGCTGATCGACGCGGGCGCGCTGCAACCGGACGGGGGGCTACCGCGGCGCGTCGGCACCGCCGCCGCAATCATCGGCGGCTCTGCCGCGCTGGACGAGGGCGCCCCTCCCCGCCTGCCCGGCGCCCGTGCCATCGCGGCGCTCAGGCGGGCGCGGGCCGGCGGGCTCGTGCTTTCCTCCGCGCTTCTCGAGGCGCTCCGCGCCCGCGCGGGCGAGACCTAGGCGGCGTT